>NZ_JBEXUD010000026.1:100011-158929 GCF_040614215.1 Dactylosporangium sp. NPDC006015 | reverse complement strand
GTCCGGTGGCGACGAGGGGTGCCACCGGACCGCCCCGGTTTCGTCGGGGGCGGGGGCGGGGGCTGGCGGAAGTGGGGGCGGGGGCTGGCGGAAGTGGGGCGCGGATGGTTGCGAGTCGGTGCCGAAGTTGGGTTGATCGGTGGCGGTCGCTGTCTGCGGGGGCTTAGCCTCGGAGTGTGGGCGTGCTGCACGGCCTGCTGGTCGTCGGTGCCATCGGGCTGATCGCCGTGGCGCCGTGTCTGGTGTGCCTGCTGCTCATCTCCGCGGACGAGATGCTGGAGCGCGGGGTGCGGGCGGTCAAGCGGGGCGGTCGGGGGATCGGCCGGGGGATCAGGAAGGTGCTCGTCCGGAAGGCGGGCAGGCCCGGGTGGCAGGACGGGCGGGTGCGGCGGTGGTGGCACCTGAGCTGGGCGGGGCGGGTGCTGCACACGGTGGCCGCGGAGAGCCCGCCGGCGCCGGCGGGGCCGCCGATCGAGCAGCTGGCAGGGGACCTGCGCCGGCTCAACAGGCTGCGGATGGGAGTGGCGACCAGGTCGCCCGTGTGGTTCAACGCGGTGCAGCGGGCCTATGACGAAGCGTTGCGGGTCGCGTGCGGACAGTTGGGGGTCGACCAGTACCTTGGCGAGGTGAGCGGGGTCGATCTGGAGGTCGAGCGGTTGCGGGTCGAGGGTGAGCTGCAGCGGGCGGGGCTGGCGTTGCGCGACACGAAAACCGGGCAGCGGTGAGGTTGTTCATCGCGGCGTACCTGCCGGCGGAGGTCGAGCGGCACTTCGCGGGGATGGTCGGCGGGCTCAACGTGGCCAGGCCGATGCCGGAGGGGCGCTCCGTGAGGCTCGTGCCGGCCGGGCAGTGGCACCTGACCCTCGCGTTCCTCGGTGAGGTCGAGGACGAGCGTAAGGACGACGCGGTCGAGCTGGTCCATGGGCTGCGGGAGCAGGGGCCGGGGCCGGTGGTGCGGATCGCCGGGGGTGGCAGGTTCGGGCGGGGGAAGTTCACCACGCTGGTCGCGAAGGTCGACGGGGAGGTGCAGCCGCTCGGCGACGCGGTGCGCCGGCAGCTGAAGAAGCGCAGGCTGCCGTTCGACCGGCGGCCGCTGCAGCCGCACGTCACGATCGCCCGGCCCGGGGACCGGTTGCCCGCGGGGGAGCTGGAGAGCGACCTGGAGACGCTGCACGGGTATCAGGGGCCGCAGTGGCACGCGGACGACGTACGGCTGATGAAGAGCGAACTCGGGCCGCGGCCCACCTACGAGGTGCTGGCCACGGCCCGGGACACGTGAAGCTTTACCAGGCCCAGGCTTCCGGGCCGGGGCCGCCGTTGCCGACGGGCGGGAAGAGCTCGTCGAGCCGCTGCAGCGTCGCCTCGTCCAGCGGGAGCGACAGGGCGCCGAGCGTCGAGTCGAGCTGCTCGACGGTGCGCGGGCCGATGATCGGGGCGGTGACGCCGTCCTGGGCCAGGAGCCACGCGAGGGCCAGGTTGGACGGGTCCACGCCGAGCGAGGCGGCGAGCTTCTCGTAGGCCTCGATCGCGGCGCGGTGCTTCTCCAGGCCTTCGGCGGCGCGGCCTTCTGAGGACCGGCCGGCGGAGCCCGCGGTGGCCTTCGCGATGGCGCCGCTGAGCAGGCCGCCGTGCAGCGGCGACCAGGGGATGACGCCCAGCCCGTACTGGCGGGCGGCCGGCAGCACCTCCAGCTCCACCGTGCGGGCCATGAGGTTGTAGATGCACTGCTCGGCGACCAGGCCAAGGAAGTGCCTGCGCTGCGCCGACTCCTGGGCCTGGGCGATGTGCCAGCCCGCGAAGTTGGACGAGCCGACGTAGAGGACCTTGCCCTGGGCGACGAGCACCTCCATCGCCTGCCAGATCTCCTCCCACGGCGTGCTGCGGGAGATGTGGTGCATCTGGTACAGGTCGATGTAGTCGGTCTGGAGACGCTTGAGCGACGCATCGGCCTCGGCGATGATGTGGCGCGCGGAGAGGCCCTGACCGTTGGGCCACTCCTGCATCTTGCCGTAGACCTTGGTGGCGAGGACGACCTTCTCGCGCCGGCCGCCGCCCTGGGCGATCCAGCGGCCGATGATCTGCTCGGTGACGCCCTCGCCGAGCTTCCACCCGTAGACGTTGGCGGTGTCGAAGAAGTTGATGCCGTGGTCCAGGGCCCGGTCCATGATCGCGAAGCTGTCAGGCTCGGTGGTCTGTGGCCCGAAGTTCATGGTGCCCAGGCACAGGCGGCTGACCGAGAGGCCGGTCCGCCCGAGGTTGGTGTACTCCATGACCACCAACCTATCCCGCAAACCTCAGCTGGTTTCCCGAGCGGCGGAAGGCGCCCCGCCGAACAGCACGTCGTCCCAGCTCGGCAGGCGCTTGCGCGGCTTCTCCGCGGTGGCCGGCTGCTCGGGAGAGGCGGCCGAGGGCGTGTTGCGGCGCGGGCGGAGCACGGCGAGCGACGGCACCGCCGGGATCTCCTTGCTCTGGTCGCTGTCGTCGTCGAACGGGGAGCGGCCGATCAGCGCGGCGGCGCCGCGGGCCCGGTTCTCACCCTGCGCGACCGGGGCGGGCGCGGCCGGCTCCTCGGAGGAGCCGGGAGCGGCGCCCAGCGGGCGGTCGAGCGAAGCGAGCAGCGCGTCCCGCCCGGCCCGGATCGGGTCGTTGGTGAGCGCGCCCAGCCCGCGGCCGCGGCGCTCCGGCTGGACGGTCGACGGCTGGACGTTGGACGGGCGGATCAGGTCGTGCCCGCCGCTGCCGTGCCGCAGCGGGTCGGGGCGCACGCCGAGGTCGCCGCGGCTGGTCTCGCCGCGGCTCGGCAGGGCGCGGTCCGGCGCCGGCGGCTCCTGGCCCAGCACGTGCGGGGCGCGCTCGGTGCACAGGTACTGCGCCATGTCGTCGTGCGGGGCGACCTGCTGGCGGGCCTTGTCGAGCTCCCACACGGCCTGCGCGGTCGCCTTGCCGCTCGGCCACGTGGCGGTGATCCGCCAGGTGCCGTCCTCGCGCCGGTACGCGTCCCAGGAGATCTTCTCGGTGTCGATGCCGTGCTGGCCGAGGCGCGCGTCGACGACCTCGGCGAGCGAGGAGCCCTTGTCGGACGTCTTCAGCCGGGTGCGGCGGGCGTGCTGCGCGAGCATCGCCCGCTCCTGCAGGACGGGGCCGGCATAGCGCAGGACGCGGTCGACGGGGACGCCGGCGACCCGGGCGACCTCCTCGGCGGACTCGCCGGAGCGGATGCGGGCCTGGATGTCGCGCGGCGCGAGCTGCGAGGCGGCGGTCTCCATCGTCGCGGTCGCATGGCTCTGGTCGGGGCGCAGCGCGCTCTGGACCCGGTCGTCGATCGGGAGCGCGAGCAGTCGGCCGACCTCATCGGCGAGGACGAACGCTTGGCCGTCCTCGGAGAGGGCGACGAATCGCACAGGCCGCATAGCGTGCCTCCGTCCCACCCGCATCGGCGCCGACTTTCCCGGCACCACTCGGTCACAGTACGCGTAACCCTAGCTGGAACGAAGTGTGCCGCGCCGACAGAAAGCAAACAGGAACGCCCGCCACCTCAGCAAACAGGCGGCGGGCATTCGTACACACAAACTAAAGTCGCTCGATGACGTAATCGATGGACGCCGTCAGCGCCTCGATGTCGGCGGGGTCGACGGTCGGGAACATCGCGATCCGGAGCTGGTTGCGGCCGAGCTTGCGGTAGGGGTCGGTGTCCACGATCCCGTTGGCGCGCAACACCTTGGCCAGCGCCGTCGCGTCGACGGACTCGTCGAAGTCGATGGTGCCGACGACGTTGGAGCGGACCGAGGCGTCGGCGACGAACGGCGTCGCGACCGGCGAGCGCTCGGCCCAGCCGTACAGGATGGACGCCGACTCGGCGCTGCGCTTGGTCGCGAACGACAGGCCGCCACCGGCCAGCATCCAGTCGACCTGCTCGGCGGTGAGGAAGATCGTCGACAGTGCCGGCGTGTTGTAGGTCTGCTCGAGGCGCGAGTTGTCGATCGCCGTCTGGAGGTCGAAGAAGTCGGGGATGTACCGGCCGGACTCCTTGATCTCCGCGACCCGGGCGATCGCGGCCGGCGACATGATCGCGATCCACAGGCCGCCGTCGGAGCCGAAGCACTTCTGCGGGGCGAAGTAGTAGACGTCGGTCTGCGACACGTTGACCTCGAGGCCGCCGGCGCCCGAGGTGGCGTCGGTCAGCACCAGCGCGCCCTCGTCGGCGCCGTCGACGCGCTGGACCGGCACGGAGACGCCCGTCGAGGTCTCGTTCTGCGGGGAGCAGTACGTGTCGACGCCGGCCTCGGCGCGCAGGAACGCGGCGGTGCCCGGGTCGGCCTTCACGATCGTCGGGTCGCCGATGAACGGCGCCTTCTTCGCGGCGCTGCCGAACTTCGCGCCGAACTCGCCGAAGCTCGCGAACTGCGCACGGTCGCGGATCAGGCCGAAGACCGCGATCTCCCAGAACGCGGTGCTGCCGCCGTTGCCCAGGACGACCTCATAGCCGTCGGGGATGCTGAAGAGCTCGGCGAAGCCACGGCGGAGGCGGGCGACCTCGTCGCGGACGGTCTTCTGCCGGTGGCTGGTGCCGAGGTACGAGGTCGCGACACCGGCGAGGGCCTGCACGGCCTCGGGCCGGACCTTGCTCGGGCCTGAACCGAAGCGGCCGTCGGCGGGCTTCAGCTCATCGGGAATGCGGATGTCGACCATGTGGGTACTCCGGGATGCGGCGGCGGGCGGGCAGGTACGGGTACCCCGCGAATCCTGCCACCTCCGCCGCCGCGATCCAGGTCGATTCAGCGTCGAGGGCGACGCGCGTCACACCGGACGCGCGGCGCGTCACGCCACGTTGGACCAGCCCTCGACGTCCTGCGGCTTGCGCGGGCCGGGGCCGACGTACGTCGCGGACGGCCGGACCAGGCGGCCCAGCTCCTTCTGCTCGAGGATGTGCGCGCTCCAGCCGGCGACCCGGGCGCAGGTGAACATCGACGTGAACATGTGCGCGGGGACCTCGGCGAAGTCGAGGACGACCGCGGACCAGAACTCGACGTTGGTGGCGAGGACCCGGTCGGGGCGGCGGGCGTGCAGCTCGGCGAGGGCCGCCTTCTCCAGGGCCTCGGCGATCTCGAAGCGCGGCGCGCCGAGCTCCTTGGCGGTGCGGCGCAGCACTCGGGCGCGCGGGTCCTCGGCACGGTAGACGCGGTGGCCGAAGCCCATGAGCCGCTCGCCGCGGTCGAGGACGCCCTTCACGTAGCCCTCGGCGTCGCCGCTGCGCTCCACGGCCTCGATCATGCCCAGCACGCGCGACGGCGCGCCGCCGTGCAGCGGGCCGGAGAGCGCGCCGATGCCGGAGGAGATGCAGGCCGCGGCGTCGGCACCGGTGGAGGCGACGACCCGGGTGGTGAACGTGGAGGCGTTCATGCCGTGCTCGGCGGCGGAGATGAAGTAGGCGTCGACGGCCTTGACGTGCCGCGGGTCGGGCTCGCCCCGCCAGCGGCGCATGAACCGCTCGACGATCGTGTCGGCCTTGTCGATCTCCTTCTGCGGCACGGCCGGCAGGCCCAGGCCGCGGGCGGCCTGCGCGACGAACGACAGGGCGGTGACGCTGACCCGGGCGAGGTCCTCGCGCGCCTGCGTGGTCTCGATGTCCAGCAGCTGGCCGAGGCCCCAGTAGGGGGCGAGCATGGCCACCGCGGACTGCACGTCGACCCGGATGTCACCGGAGTGCACGGGCACCGGGAACGGCTCGGCCGGCGGCAGGCCGGGGCCGAACTTGCCGTCGACCAGGAGCGCCCAAACGTTGCCGAACGACACCTGGCCGATGAGATCCTCGATGTCGACGCCGCGATAGCGCAGCGCGCCGCCTTCCTTGTCGGGCTCCGCGATCTCGGATTCGAAGGCGATGACGCCCTCGAGTCCCGGCTTGAAATCGGACATCTCGCACTCCTGCTGGTCTGGGGTGTCTGACTAGGTTTGTTACCCGCCGGTGTTCCCTTTTGTCATCTTCGCCCCGGTGGGGTGCCAGCGCCGACTGAACGGGGGCTCAATGTGTCTTCCGTGACACATCTTCACGCATTTGCGACCGTCGGAGGAAGGATGTGAGCGTGAGACCCAGCACATCGCCGCAAGATTTGTCGCGGATGAGAAACGAGTACAGCGGCGAGCTGACCGAGCAAGGACTCGCCGGGACGTGGCTGGAGCAGTTCGCCACCTGGTTCGCCGACGCGGTCGAGGCGGGCCTTCCCGAGCCCAACGCGATGCTGCTGGCGACCGCCGACGGCAGCGGGCGGCCGAGCGCGCGGACGGTGCTCCTCAAGGGCTATGACCAGCGCGGATTCACCTTCTTCACCAACTACGAGTCGCGCAAGGGCCACGACATCGCGGCCAACCCGCGGGCCTCCCTGGTGTTCCCGTGGTACCCCCTGCACCGCCAGGTCATCGTCATCGGCGCGGTCGAGAAGGTGTCCCGCGAGGAGACCGAGGAGTACTTCGCGATCCGCCCCCACGGTGCCCAGGTCGGGGCGTGGGCAAGTCCACAATCGCGGGTCATCGGATCCCGCGACGAGCTGGAGGCGTTGGTCGCGTCGGTCGAGGCCGCCGAGGGCCCGCTGACGGCACCCCCGCACTGGGGCGGCTACCGGGTCAGCCCCGACGAGGTCGAGTTCTGGCAGGGCCGCCCCAGCCGGTTGCACGACCGCCTCCGGTACACCGGCGGCAAGGTCGAACGGCTCGCGCCTTGAGCGTGCAGGAGGCCCTGCGCAAGCATGTGATCGACGTCCGGCCGCTGCGGCATGTGGCCTATCGGCGGCTGTTCGTGGGCAACGCGGTGTCCTTCTTCGGCGTCCAGTTCACCGCCGTCGCCGTGCCGGTGCAGGTGTACGAGATCACCAAGTCGGCCCTGTGGGTCGGCATCGCCAGCTTCGTCGGCCTGGTGCCGCTGATCGTGTTCTCCATCTGGGGCGGCGCGATCGCGGACGCGTTCGACCGGCGCAAGGTGCTGCTGACCAGCTCGACCCTCATGTGGCTGACGACGCTCGGCCTGCTCGCGCAGGCGGTCCTGCACATGGACAACGCCTACCTGATGCTCGCGCTGATCGCGGCGCAGTCCGCGGCGTTCGGCGTCAACAGCCCCGTCCGGCAGGCGATCATCCCGGCGCTGATCGACGAGGGCGAGGTCGCCTCGGCCAACACGCTGAGCTTCACCGCCTCCAGCGTCTCGTCGATCTTCGGCCCGGTCGGCGCGGGTCTGGTCATCGCCAACGCCGACTTCGCCGTCGCGTACGCCGTCGACGCCGTCCTCTTCACGATCGTCCTGTGGGCGGCCCTGCGGTTGCCGGCCCTGCCGCCGGCCGGGGTCGCGAAGACCACGGGCGGGCTGCGGGACATCCGCGACGGCCTGCGGTTCCTCGCCGGCTCGAAAGTGATCCTGCTGACGTTCGCGATCGACATCGCCGCGATGGTCCTCGCGATGCCGAAGGCGCTGTTCCCCGTCGTCGCCGACCAGCGCTACGGCCCGGCGTCGCTGGGCTGGCTGTACGCGTCGATCGCCATCGGTTCGACGCTCGCCGGTCTCACGTCCGGCTGGATCGGCCGCGTGCACCGGCAGGGCGTCGCGCTCGTGCTCGCCGTCGTCGGCTGGGGGCTCGCGGTCGCGGCCGCCGGCGCGGTCCCGTGGCTGTGGGCGTGTGTAGCTTTCATGGCGCTGGCCGGTGCGGCGGACATGATCAGCGGGGTGTACCGGCAGACGGTGCTCCTCAGCGCCCCCGACGAGATGCGCGGGCGGCTGCAGGGCGTGTTCTTCGCCGTCGTCGCAGGAGGTCCACGTCTGGGTGACCTTCGGGCCGGCTCGATGGCCGATGCGACCGGCGCCACGTTCTCCTGGGTCAGCGGCGGGATCGCGGCCGCCGCGGTGGCCGTCCTCCTGGGCCTGACATTTCCCGTCCTGCTTCGGTACACCGACCGGTCGGACTGACGATATTGTCGCGGCCATGGACACCGCCGCCGCCGCGCAGCTCTCGCACGCCCCTTCCGGTACACAGTGGACGATCGCCTCGGGCGGCCATGAGGCCGTCATCGTCGAGGTCGGCGGTGGCGTGCGCAGTTACACCGTCGACGGCGCCGACGTCGTCGCCGGCTACGCCGAGGGGGAGCACGCGGTCGGCTGCGCCGGCCAGGTCCTCGCCCCGTGGCCCAACCGCATCCGCGACGGGCAGTACGCGTTCGGTGGCGACCACCTACAGCTGCCGCTGACCGAGCCCGAGCGTCACAACGCCATCCACGGCCTGGTCAACTGGGTCCGCTGGCGGCTCGTCGACGCCGCGCCCGACAGTGTGACCGTCGAGCACGACCTGGTGCCGCAGCCGGGGTACCAGTGGCCGCTGCGCCTGCGCACGACCTGGTCGGTCGGCGAGGGCGGCCTGCGGGCCGAGCACGAGGTGACCAACGTCGGCGCCGAGGACGCGCCGTTCGGGCTGGCCACCCACCCGTACGTGCTGGTGCCGGGCGTCGCGGTCGACGACCTCACCCTGAAGGTCCCGGCCCGTAGCCGCCTGCTCGTCGACGCGCGCCTCCTGCCGATCGGCGCCGCCCGGGTCGCCGGCAGCGAGTACGACTTCCTCGACGGCCGCCGGCTCGGCGGCACCATCCTGGACACGGCGTTCGGCGAGGTGGTCCCCGACGCCGACGGCGGCTCGCAGGTCACGGTCACCGCCCCCGACGGCCGCGGCGTCACGGTCTGGGCCGACTCGTCGTTCGGCTGGTGGCAGGTGTACTCCTCCGACACGCTTCCCGCCGATCGGCTGCGCAAGGCGCTCGCCATCGAGCCGATGACCTGCCCCCCTGACGCGTTCCGGTCCGGGCGTGATGTGGTGACCCTGGAGCCGGGAGCGTCCTGGCACGGGGTTTGGGGGATCCGTGGAACTGTCTGAGGCGATCCGCCGTCGGCGGATGGTCCGAAACTACGACGCGTCGCGGCCGGTGGACCCAGCCGTGATCGACAAGCTGCTGGGGTACGCGACGCACGCCCCCTCGGCGGGGTTCTCGCAGGGCTGGGAGTTCCTGGTCCTGACCTCCGACGAGGACCGGGCCAGGTTCTGGGCGGCGACCTCCCCGCCCGACACGGCCACGACCTCGTGGCTGGACGGGATGAGCCAGGCGCCGGTGATCGTCGTGCCGCACAGCCACCGCGACGCCTACCTCTCGCGGTACGCCGAGCCCGACAAAGGCTGGACCGACCGCGACGAGGCCCGCTGGCCGGTGCCCTACTGGCACATCGACACCGGGATGGCGAGCCTGCTGGTGCTGCTGGGCGCCGTCGACGAGGGCCTGGGCGCGTGCTTCTTCGGCATCCCGCCCGCCTCCGACGCGGCCTACCGAGCGGCGTTCGGGGTGCCTCCCGAGTACACCCCGATCGGCGCCATGACCATCGGCTACCGGGCTCCGGACGTGAAGTCGCCGTCACTCAAACGGGGCCGCCGCGAGTCCGGCACCGTCACGCACCGCGGCCGCTGGGGGTCTTGAACACGCTCGGCGGCGATTCTGTCGCACCTAGTCGGTACCCTGACACGGTCAGGGGGGTGAGACGTTCATGATCTTCAAGGCGGTCCGCGACGGTCGGCCTTATCCGGAACATGGGCTGACGCTGAAACAGTGGTCCGAGATCCCGCCGCGCCCGGTGCGGCTCGACCAGCTCATCACCACCAAGCGGGAGCTGGCGCTCGACAAGCTCCTCGCCGAGGACTCCACGTTCTACGGCGACCTGTTCCCGCACGTGGTCCAGTGGGAGAACGGGCTGTACCTGGAGGACGGCCTGCACCGCGCGTTACGCGCGGCGCTGCAGCAACGCACCTCGATCCATGCACGGGTCCTCCAGGCCTGAGGCCCGCACCCCGGTGCGGGCGGGCCTTCGGTGCCAAGGGTCGGAGACGGTCGCCTTCGAGCGGCCGTCTCCGCCTCTGCGCGTTCGCGTCCTGCTGTTTCGCACGCCCCACCGACGCGGCCGGTCCGCGGGGTTCACCGCTGCAGAACGGCCCCCGGCTTGCCTTCCTCCCACATGCAAGGCCCGTGATCCAAGGACGGATCTGGTCGCGGGGGTAGCCGCCTGGCGACTTGGATCACGCCCGCGGCGTCGAGTCTCGTGCCGGGCGGGGTGACCGCCGCGCGTGCTGTGATCCAAGGATGGGACTGGTCGTTGGGGTGGCCGCCTGGCGACTTGGATCACGTCGGCTGTGCTGAGCGTCGTGTCCGCCCGGGTGTTCCGCCGGTCGCTCTGTGGTCCAAGGAGGGAACTGGGCGGTGGGGTCGGCCGGCGAGTTGGGTGGTGAGTGCTGTCGGGTGGGGTGGTTTGGGGGGTTGGGCGGCGTCTGGGCGGGAGAGGTGGCGGCTGACTTACAGTGTTAGTTATGACGATGCGGCCTCTGGACCTGCTGGACGTTGACGCGCTGCACTCGGAGGAGGAGCTGGCGATCCGGGCCGTGGTGCGGCGGGTCGTCGACGACCACGTGCGGCCCAACGTGGCCGGCTGGTACGAGCGCGGGCAGGTGCCCGTCCGGGACCTCGCCAAGGAGTTCGCGTCCATCGGGCTGCTCGGCATGCACCTGAGCGGGTATGGGTGTGCCGGGGCCAGTGCCGTCGCGTACGGGCTGGCGTGTCTGGAGCTGGAGGCCGGCGACTCGGGTGTCCGGAGCCTGGTCAGCGTCCAGGGTTCGCTGGCGATGTTCGCGATCTGGAAGTACGGCTCCGACGAGCACAAGGACCGCTGGCTGCCCGGCATGGCCGCGGGCGACCTGATCGGCTGCTTCGGGCTGACCGAGCCCGACCACGGATCCGACCCGGGCTCGATGACCACCCGCGCCCGGCGGGACGGCGACGACTGGATTCTCGACGGCACCAAGATGTGGATCACCAACGCGCCGGTCGCCGACGTGGCGGTGGTGTGGGCGCGGACCGAGGCGGGGATCGGCGGGTTCGTGGTGCCGATGGACACGCCGGGGGTGACGGCGCGCGAGGTCAAGCACAAGTTGTCGCTGCGGGCCTCGTGTACGGGCGAGATCGTGCTGGACGGGGTGCGGCTGCCCGGGGAGGCGCTGCTGCCGGACGCGAAGGGCCTGAAGGCGCCGCTGTCGTGCCTGACCGAGGCGCGGTACGGCATCGTGTGGGGCGCGCTCGGGGCGGCCCGTGACTGCCTGCACACCGCGCTGGACTACGCGGGGGCGCGGGAGCAGTTCGGCCGGCCGATCGCCGGGTTCCAGCTGACCCAGGCGAAGTTCGCCGACGCGGCCGTCGAGCTGCAGAAGGGGTACCTGCTGGCGGTGCACCTGGGGCGCCGGGCCGACGCCGGGGTGCTCAAGCCGGAGCAGGTCAGCGTCGGCAAGCTGAACAACGTGCGGGAGGCGCTCGCGATCGCCCGGCAGTGCCGGACCGTGCTCGGCGCCAACGGCATCAGCGCCGAGTATCCGGTCATGCGGCACGCGGCCAACCTGGAGACGGTCCTCACGTACGAGGGGACGTCGGAGATCCATCAGCTGGTCATCGGGCAGAAGCTGACCGGGCTGGCGGCGTTCGGCTGAGATCGATTCGCGGCCCTTTGCGGACCCCTCTACCGTGATAGCAAGAAGATCCTCCCGGAGGAGTCAGCATGGCCCGCAACGACGAAACCGTGACCCCCGACGACTCGGACGACGTGCCGACGCAACGGCGCGGGTCGGACCCGAAGACCTCCGAATACCCCGCGATCGCGTCCGGGCCCGCTGACGACGCGCCGACCACCGGGAAGGGCAAGGGCTGGTCGCCGAAGATCGGCGATCCGGTCGACCCGCGTGGGCGCGATGAGCGGGACGCGCCGATCGTCGTGCCGGTCAAGGCCGGCGGCGGGGCGATGCGGGGCCTGTTCTGGCTGGTGGCGACGATCGGGCTGGTCGTCGCGCTGGTGCTGGGCGCGAAGACGATCGGCCTGTTCCCGGACCTGAAGAACCCGTTCGCGAAGGAGCAGACCGACCGCAGCGGCCCCGCGCTGCTCAAGTCCGTGCAGGACCTGAGCCAGTACGTGGCGGCCGAGGGCAACTTCGAGGTCATCGTCGACGTGCAGAAGGACCGCAAGTACATCCCGGACTTCCTGCTCAACGAGCGGATCCTGTTCGTGGCCGCCGGGTCGGTGGAGGTCTACGTCGACTTCGCCGGGATCGGTCAGGGCGCGGTGAAGGAGTCCGACGACCGGCGGACGGTCGAGATCACGCTGCCGGCGCCGCAGCTGCGGCCGGTGCGGATCAACAACGACCGCAGCTACGTCTACCAGGAGGACCGCGGGCTGTTCAACCGGCTGGCGGACGCTTTCAAGTCGGACCCGAACCGGCTGCAGGAGGTCTACAAGCTCGCCGAGGAGAAGATCGGCACGGCCGCCAAGGAGGCCGGTCTCAGCAAGCGGGCCGAGGAGAACACCAGGAAGATGCTGCAGCAGTTCCTCGGGGCTCTCGGGTACACGTCGGTGACCGTAAACTTCCCCGCGTCGTGAGCGGCGGCCGTCACTGCCAACTTTCCTACCAGTAGTTGTGTGGTAACACGCTGAACACTGGTCATTTACCCGATGGACCAACTTGCGTGCCCCTCGTCACAGTACTTGACTCGGGGTGACTGAGTTATCCGCGAATTGCACTGCTGACTCGGGGTGGAGGTGACGGTGGCTACCGTCGCACTCAAAGATGTGATGAAGGTCTTCGCCGACGGCACGGTGGCCGTCGACCGAGTGAACCTTGACGTGGGACAGGGCGAGTTCATGGTGCTCCTCGGTCCCAGCGGCTGCGGCAAGTCGACCTTGTTGCGCATGGTCGCGGGCCTGGAGGACCCCACCTCCGGTGCGATCATGCTCGACGGCGACCTCGCCAACGATCTCCCGCCGCGCGAGCGTGGGGTCGCCATGGTCTTCCAGGACTTCGCGCTCTATCCGCACATGACCGTCGGGGAGAACATCGGCTTCCCCCTGCGGCTGTCGGGGGTGGAGCCGGAGCCGCGCGCCGAGCAGGTCGCCGAGGTGGCCAGCGCGCTGGGCATCGGTGACGTGCTGGCCCGCAAGCCCGGGCAGCTGTCCGGTGGCCAGCGCCAGCGGGTCGCGATGGGCCGTGCCATCGTGCGCCGCCCGAAGCTCTTCCTCATGGACGAGCCGCTGTCCAACCTGGACAGCGGCCTGCGGGCGGAGCTGCGGGCGGAGATCTCCGGTCTCGTGCGTGAGCTGGGTGTCACCACCATCTACGTCACCCACGACCAGGCCGAGGCGCTCACGATGGCGGACCGGGTCGCGATCCTGCGCAAGGGCGTCCTGCAGGACGTCGGGACGCCGACGCAGGTGTACGGCCGGCCCGCCACGCTCTACGTCGCCGCGTTCCTGGGCAGCCCCCGGATGAACCTGCTGGAGGCCGAGGTCTACGTGCACCTCGACCGCCACATCGCGCTGCACATGGGTGACCAGGTGCTCCACCTGCCGTGGAACGATCTGCGCTCGCGCCAGGTCGCGCACTTCCACGGCGAGCGGATCGTCATCGGCGTGCGGGCCGAAGCGCTGACCCCGGTGCCGGACACGACCGGCGGCGACGTGCTGCGCGGGCGCATCCGGTACCTGGAGCACCACGGCCACGAGTCGCTCGCGTTCCTGGACATCGGCGCGACCGCGGTGATCGTCGACGAGATCGGCGCGCCGCCGACCGACATCCCGATCAACGGCGGCGGGCTCAAGCGCTTCGTCGGCAAGCTCACCGGCCGCGGCGGCTCGGAGGACCTGGAGCTGGTCGGCGCCGGCGGCCGCAACGGGCGGCGCGCCCCCCAGCGCGACAGCGTCCTGAGCGACCCGGGCCGGCACCACCGTCGCCCGGCGGAGCTCGCGGTGCGCCTCGCGCCGTACCCGGCGGTCACGCACGGTCACCCGTTGACCGTCGCTGTGCGCATGGAAGCGCTGCACTTTTTCGATGAAAGGGGACAACGCATCGATGTGGGGTGGCGCTGAGTGACGCGGCTGCTCTAGCCTGCGGCGAACTGGCCCTCCGACATAGGGGATGCTCCGATGGCGGCATACGGCACGACGGGCGGCGGTCAACAACCCGGGAGCGGACTGCTCATCATCGAGCGGATCCTCCGCGACCGGGAGTCGATCTGGCGCCAGATCGGTGAGGAGCGGGACCTCGGCAAGCTGACGTTGCAGATGCTCACCAGCTCGGTGCTGGCGCTCGCCTGCTACGGCGCGGTGCTGGGGGCTTCGCACAGCTTCGCTCAGGCGGGCCTGTCCGCGCTGAAGCTGCCGCTGCTGTTCCTGATGACGCTCGCGATCTGCCTGCCGACGCTGTACCTGTTCAACCTGGTGTTCGGCGCCAGGTTGCAGGTCCGGCAGGCACTCGCGCTGGTCATGGTCACGATCACGGTGACCGCGGTGCTGTCCCTGGCGTTCGCGCCGATCAGCCTGTTCTTCCTGCTGACGGCGTTCAGCTACTCGTTCTACAAGATCCTCAACGTGGCGATCCTGGCCATGACGGCGTTCGTCGGGCTGAAGTTCCTCACCAGCGGCATGCACGCGCTGAACGCCCACACGGCCACGGTCGCGGCGGCGCGGCGCGCGGAGCAGGAGGCGCGGGAGGCGCAGGAGCGGGCCGAAGCGGAGGCGATGGCCGAGCTGGCAGACGCGTCGCAGGACGCACCGGTGTCGCCGGCGCCCGCCGGTGCCGACGCCGCAGACGATGACAAGGCGGCTGTCCCGGCCGCGTCGGTGTCGGCCGGGGCCGCGGCATCGTCTCCGCAGGCCAACGGGGCGGTCCAGATCGCGGCGGCGCCGCCGGTGGTGTACCCGCCGAAGCAGCCGCTGCTGCTGCCCGACGGCCGCTACGCGTTCCCGGTGGCGCCGCCGCTCCCCACGCCGCGCACCGGGGCCTTCACGCTGGCGCCCGGCGAGCGCCCGGCCAGCATGACGCTGCTGCACGTGTGGATCCTGCTCTTCGGCTTCGTCGGCACCCAGCTCGCGTGGACGCTGCGGCCGTTCGTCGGCGAGCCGCACGAGCCGTTCCAGGTGTTCCGGCCGATCGAGGGCAACTTCTACGTCAACATCATCCACACGATCGGCGAGCTCTTCTAAGTCTTGCTACCGGTCGGTAACCTCGGCGCATGACCGTTGATGCCAAGGTACTGGCGACCAACCTGATCTCCGCAGTCCCGTTCGCGCGCACCGTCGGAATCGAGATCACCGACGTGCGCGTGGACGGCGACGACATCAGCGCCACCGCCACGCTCCCGGACGAGGAGCGGCTGCACAACCACGTCGCCGGGCCGCACGCCGGCGCTATTTTCACGCTGGGCGAGACCGCATCCGGCGCCGTCGTGATGGCGGCGTTCGGCGAGCACCTCGCGCTGGGCACCCCGCTGGCGGTGCGGTCCGACATCGCGTACCGCAAGCTCGCCGCCGGGCCGGTCCAGGCCGTCGCCCGGCTCGGCCGGCCCGTCAGCGAGGTTCTGGCGGAGCTGGCCGCCGGCGAGCGCCCCGAATTTCCCGTCGCGATCGAGGTCACGAGGGCCGACGGCGCCGTCACGACCGAGATGACAGTGGTCTGGACCATCCGCCCCCATCGATGACCGGGCCGTTAACTACTGGAAGGTTTCTTGACTATTACGGAGCTGTGATGTGACCATTCTCGCCAGGCGCGAAGGGTGGTTGACGCATGGACGCAAGCACGGGGGACGACCTGGTCGGCATGGCGAACGCCGTGCTTCAGCCGGGATTCGTGGGCAAGGAGCCCCCGCCGTGGGTCCGCCGCCGCCTCGCCGAGGGGCTCGGCGGCGTCGTGCTCTTCGCTCGCAACGTCGTCGACCGTGACCAGGTCGCGGAGCTGACCGCGGCGCTTCGCGCCGAGCGCGAGGACGTCATCGTCGCCATCGACGAGGAGGCCGGCGACGTCACCCGCATCGATGCGCACAGCGGCAGCCCGTGGCCCGGCAACCTCGCCCTCGGCGCCGTCGACGACACCGCGCTGACCCGGGAGGTCGCCTGCCACATCGGCCGCGACCTCGCCTCGGTCGGCATCACCTTCGACTACGCGCCCGACGCGGACGTCAACTCCGACCCCAACAACCCGGTCATCGGCTCCCGCGCGTTCGGCGCCGAGCCCGAGCGCGTCGCCCGGCACACCGCCGCGTGGATCACCGGCCTGCAGGAGGCGGGTGTCGCCGCCTGCGCGAAGCACTTTCCCGGGCACGGCAACACCAGTGTCGACTCGCACCTGGACGTGCCGATCATCAAGGCCGGGCGGGCCGACCTCGACGCGACCGAGCTGGTGCCGTTCCGTGCGGCGATCGCCGCCGGCGTGCGCGCCGTCATGAGCGCCCACCTCCGCGTCCCCGCGCTCGACCCGGACCTGCCGGCCACCCTCAGCCCGCGGATCATGACCGACCTGCTCCGCGGCGAGCTCGGCTTCGACGGCCTGATCGTCACCGACGGCATCGAGATGCGGGCGATCTCCGACCGCTACGGCTTCGCGCAGGCCACCGTCCTCGCGCTCGCCGCGGGTGCCGACGCGATCTGCGTCGGTGGCGACCACGCCGACGAGGAGACGGCCAACCTGCTCCGCGACGCGATCGTCGCCGCAGTGCGCTCCGGCGAGCTGCCCGAGTCGCGGCTCGCCGACGCCGCTGCCCGGGTCGCGCGGCTCGCCGCCTGGTCGTTGAACGCGTCCCGCACGCCGCCGGACCCGCAGGCGGGCGCGCTCGGGCTGTCCGCGGCCCGCCGGGCGCTGCGCATCACCGCGCCCGACGCCACGTTCCCGCTCGCCGCGCCCGCGTACGTGATCGAGTTCCAGCCGGAGCTCAACTTCGCGATCGCCCCGGAGACGCCGTGGGGGCTCATCGCGCCGCTCGCCGAGCTGGTGCCCGACACCTCCGGGGTGCGGCTGTCCTCGGAGGAGGGCCTGCCCGACGCGTTGCGCTCGTCCATCGGTCGTCCGTTGCTGCTGGTGGTACGGGACCCGCACCGCTACCCGTGGATCACCGACGCGCTGAAGGCGTCCCTCGCCGTGCGCCCCGACGCGGTCGTGGTCGAGATGGGCGTGCCCGCCGCACCGCGGGGCGACCTGCACATCGCCACGTTCGGCGCGACGGCCGCCTCCGGCCGGGCGGTCGCGGAGCTGCTCGCGGGGCGCTAGACCTGCCGCTCGGTGACTTCGCCGCTGCCCAGGGTCACGGCTCGCCCGTTGTTTCGTTGCGCGGTCTAGCATGCCGGTATGCCCCGCACTCGTGCTCTGCTGGCCGGTTTCACGGCCTTGCTCTTCGTCCTGACAGGCTGCACCAGCAAGTCCAAAGAGGACGACGCCGGGAAGGCGGATCCCAACCTGCCGGCCGCAGACGGGCTGCTCAAGGAGTCCGCGACCGCGATGGGCGGGATCACGTCCGCGAAGTTCCTCATCACCGCCGACGGCACCATCGCCGGCGTGGCGCTCAAGCGCGCCGACGGCGTGCTGACCAAGGAGGGCAACGCGCAGGGGACCGCCCAGGTCGAGCAGATGGGCGCGACGGTCGACATGGCCTTCACCATCGTGGGGCAGACCATGTGGCTGAAGGGTCCCACCGGCGACTACCAGCAGCTGCCGCTGGCCCTCGCGGCATCGGTCTACGACCCGTCGGCGATCCTCTCGCCCGACCGCGGCATCGCCAAGGTCCTGGGCACCGCCACCAACGGCAAGACCGAGGCCACCGAGAGCGTCGACGGCCAGGAGGCCTACCGGCTCTCGACCGACAACTCCTCGCAGACCCTCGCCAACGTGGTGCCCGGCGTCACCGGCTCCGTGCCCGGCAAGTTCTGGATCGCCAAGGACGGCAAGAAGCTGCTGAAGGCGGCGTTCACCCTGCCCGCCGTCGGCGAGGCCAAGGGCGGCACGGTCACCATCACGTTCAAGGAGTTCGACGCCCCGGTCACCATCGCCCCGCCGAAGTAAGCAGATGACGTCGACTGCGCCCGCCTCCGGGGGCGGGCGGCGGCGGCTCGCCGTCAGCGTGGGCGGGGTGGCGGTGCTGCTCGCCGCGCTCGACGCCTACGTGATCGTCGGGGTCCTCACCGACATCATGGACTCCCTGCACATCGCCGACACCCGGCTGGAGCGGGTCACCCCGGTCGTGACCGGCTTCCTGCTCGGATACGTCGCCGGGATGCCGCTGCTCGGGTCGCTCTCCGACCGGTTCGGCCGCCGGGCGCTGCTGGTCGCGAGCCTGCTCGGGTTCGCCGCCGGCTCCGCGCTCACCGCCGCGTCCGGCGTGCTCACGGCCGCCTCCGGCGGCGAGATCTGGCTGCTCACCGGCGGCCGCACGCTGCAGGGCATCGCCGGCGGCGCGCTGCTGCCCGTCACCGTCGCCCTCGTCAGCGACCTGTGGCCCGACCGCGGCCGCCACCTGGTCCTCGGCAACATCGGGGCGGCGCAGGAGCTCGGCAGCGTCCTCGGCCCCCTGTACGGGGTGGCGGTCGCCGCCGCGCTCGGCACCTGGCGCGGCATCTTCTGGCTGAACCTGCCGCTCGTCGCGGTCGCGATCGTCCTCGTCTGGCGCGCGGTGCCCGGCGGCCCGCCGCGGTCGTCCGCCCCGCGCAGGACCGACCTGGTCGGCGGGCTGCTCCTGGCGGTGGCGCTCGGCGCGGTGGTCGCCGCGCTGTACAACCCCGACCCCGAGCGCTCCGTCCTGCCCTCGTGGGGCTGGCCCGTCCTCGCCGGCGCCGCGGTCGTGACGGTGCTGTTCGCGCTGTGGGAGCGCCGGGCCCGCACCCGCCTGCTGGACCTGACCGGCGCTGCCAAGCTGCCGTTCTTCGCTGTCCTGGTGGCGAGCTGGTGCGCCGGCGTCGCCCTCATGGTCACGCTGGTCGACGTGGAGCTGGTCGCGCAGACCCTCCTGCGCAAGTCCGGCGTCGAGGCCACCCTGGTGCTGACCCGCTTCCTGGTCGCCCTCCCCGCGGGGGCGATCCTGGGCGGCCTGCTGCTCCGCCAGTCCCGCCGGGCAGCCGTGCGGGACGTCCCTTCCGGCGCGGAAGCTCTCGACCTGGCTGCCGCTCCCGCCGGCGAGAGCCTGCTCAGCCCCGCCCGTCCCGGCGCTCTCAGCGCTGCCGAACTTCCGGCAGTGGGCAGCCCCTATGGCGCCGGCGCCGATGATGCCGGTGCTGCCGATGCCGGCTCTGGTGGTGCCGGTGCCGGTGCCGGTGCCGGTGCCGGTGCCAGTGGCGGTGTCGGTGTCGGTGCTGGCGGTGCTGGCGGTGGTGTCGGTGCTGGTGGGTCGGGTGCGGGGCGGGTGCGCGAGCGGGCGGTCGCCGTCGGTGGGCTCGTGCTGGCGGCGGTCGCGTATCTGCTCATCGCGGGCTGGCCGGAGGACGTGCTCGCCGCGCGGCACCTGGGGTTCCTGCCCCGGCTGGACACGGACCTGGCGCTCGCCGGGCTCGGGCTGGGGCTGGTCATCGCTCCGCTGTCGGCGGCGGCGCTGCGGGCGACCCCGGCGTCGCAGCACGGGGTGGCCTCGTCGGCGGTGGTCGTGGCACGGACGATGGGCATGCTGATCGGGGTCGCCGCCCTGACGGCGTGGGGACTGCACCGGTTCCACGAGCTGACCGCGAACCTCGACTTCCCGCTGGTCTTCGGCAAACCGGCCGAGGAGCAGCGGCGGCTGATGTCCGCGTACGCGAACGCACTCCAGGACGCCCTGCGCACCGAGTACCGCGAGATCTTCCTGATCACCGCGGCCGTCTGCCTCGCGGGCGCCGTCGCGGCCGCGTTCATCGGCGGCCCACGCGAGAACCCTCCACCGCCCGGCTAGCAGCGGTCCGGAAGAGGTGGGAGGTGGGTCAGCTGTGGCCGGCGGAGCGGGCCAGGGTGCAGATGGCGATGAGGCGGACCGTGGGCCACTCGGCCTTCGACCAGTCGAGCTCCGAGGTCGGCGGCAGCTGCCACTGGGCCTCGATGAGAGCGTCGCGGACGCCGGTGGCGTAGCTGGCGAGGGCGACGGCGTTCGGGCCGTGCTCCGGGTCGCCGAGGGCGTCGCGGACCGAGGCGGCGTGCTGGTCGACCGCGGCCTGGAGGCCGGCCGAGGCGGCGGCGGCCGCCAGGCCGGACTCGCCGAGCCAGGTCATCAGGCCGTTCAGGGTCGCGCGGGCGGCGGTGTGGCGGGTGGCTTCGGCGAGGTCTTTGAACATGCCTCCGAGTTCGACCGGTCGGCCGGCCGGTTGACCGGCGAACCCGGAGCGCACCCGTGCGGACCTCAGTTGTAACTGGGCGACTTCGACTCGTCGGGCATCAGGACCCACAGCACGATGTAGATCACGAACTGCGGGCCCGGCAGCAGGCACGAGATGAGGAAGATGAGCCGCATGACGTTGGGCGACATGCCGAACCGGCGGGCGAGGCCGGAGCAGACGCCGGCGATCCAACGGTTGTCCCGGGGCCTGACCAGAGTGGACATTGCTGCTCCTTCGACGGGCGGATCGTTGTTGTAGCTCAACGGTATGAATGCCCGGGGCCGTCGCCCTCCAACCTTTGATGGAACTTCGGCGGCCGGTCCACTAGGGACCCACCCGCACGGGTAGCCGGTCGGTTGCCGACCGTTGCGGGCCAGTTGACCTGCTCACGAGCGCTGCGAGGCACCCGATACCAACTCCGTCAAGCTCACCGACGGAAGGTTTTCCCATCGTGACCCGGTTCCCTCGCCGTGCCACCATCCTCGCCGCCGTGCTGCTCGCGGCGCCGCTCGGCTTCACGCTCACCGCCACCGCCGCGACGGCCGCCCCCGCCGCCGCGCAGGTCGTCACCGCCGCCGGTGACGCGGTCGCCGGTGCGGACGTCACCGCCGCGGTGTCCAAGAAGAAGAAAAAGAAGAAGAAGTCGACCGCCAAGAAGCCGGTCACCACGCCGACGAAGAAGCCGACCACCAAGCCCACCACCAAGCCGGTCACCACGCCCACCAAGACGCCCACCACCGCGCCCACGACGCCCGCCACCAAGCCGGTGGAGAGCAGCTCGCTGGAGAGCGAGGTCGTGACGCTGACCAACAACTACCGCAAGGCCAACGGCTGCGGCGCCCTGCGCATCGACTCGCGGCTGGTCGCGGCGGCGCGCAACCACAGCACCGACATGGTGACGAACAACTTCTTCAGCCACACCGGGTCCAACGGCAGCACGTTCGTGCAGCGTGAGGTCGCCGCCGGGTACACCACCGGGGCGTCGGCGGAGAACATCGCCTGGGGCTACCGGTCGCCGCAGGAGGTCGTCACCGGCTGGATCAACAGCGAGGGCCACCGGGCCAACATCCTCAACTGCAGCAGCGTCGCGGTCGGTGTCGGCCTCGCGTACAAGGCGGACGGGACCCCGTACTGGACCCAGGACTTCGGCCGCGTCTGAAAACCGTGTAGAAACACTGCGTGACCATTCGTAAAGCCGTGCTGTCGGCGGGCGTCGTACTGGCGCTCGCCGGCTGCGGCGACGACCCGGCGGGGCAGGGCAGTCCGCAGGACGCGAAGCGCAACGGCGCCGTCTACGACACCGCCGACATGTGCGGCATCGCCACCGACGACCAGCTCAAGGCCGCGCTCGGCGAGGCGCCGGGCACCAGGGAGCGCCGCGACACCGACTCGCTCAAGGCGTGCGCGGTCGACGGCGCCTCCGGCGACTTCTACCTGTTCCTGACGCTGGTCCGCCCCTCGTCGGGCGCCGCGCAGCAGGTGGCCTACGACAAGAACGCGGCGCAGGACGCGAAGTCGATCGACGCGTCGACGTTCTCGGTCGCCGGTGACGGCGAGGCGTACGTGGAGGCCGCCAGCGGCGAGCTCGTCGTGCGCGTGTCGTTCGTGTACTACCAGGGCGGCGGCAGCATCACCGACGGGCCGGCCGTCGTCGCGCGGCTGCGCACGCTCCAGGAAGCGATCACCAAGAAAACGTAGGCCGATCACCGGAAGCACCTGGGTGGTTCACCCGGGCCGGTTAGCGTCGCGGCCCATGAGGAATCTCCGACGTGCCGGTGCCGGCTTGGGTATCGGCGTGCTGACGCTGGCCCTTGCCGCGCCGAGCGCTGAAGCGCACGACACCTACGGCCGCGCCACCCTGACCGGCTTCGCCGCGCTGCCGGCGGCCACGTTCGTCTCCGCCAGCGACCCGTCGGGCTCGCTGTTGGGCGGCACGCCGTCCAACGGGATCACGCCGCCGTTCGCCGACCAGCCGGTCCAGGGCTTCAGCGGCATCGCCCGCAATGGGGACGGCACGTTCGAGGTGCTCTCGGACAACGGTTACGGCAACAAGGCCAACAGCGCCGACTTCGTGCTGCGCATCCACCGGGTGGCCCCGGACTACGGCAACCACACGGTGGACGTGGTCGGCGGCATCAACCTCACGGACCCGAACGGTCTCGTGCCGTTCGCGCTGACCCGCCCCGACCGGGTGCTCACCGGCTCGGACTTCGACGTCGAGTCGATCCAGCGGGCGAAGGACGGCACGTACTGGATCGGCGACGAGTTCGGCCCGTACCTGCTGCACTTCGACCGCGCCGGGCGGCTGCTGCAGGCGCCGATCCCGCTCGACGGGGTCCGCGCGCCGGAGAACCCGGCCGGCAACCCGAACCTGAACAGCAGCAAGGGCTTCGAGGGCCTCGCCCAGTCGCCCGACGGCCGGAAGCTGTACGCGCTGCTGGAGGGCGTCGTCGCCGGCGACGCGCCCGGCGGCCTGCGGCTCAACGAGTTCGACGTCGCGTCCCGCGCGTACACGGGCAAGCGCTGGATCTACCAGCTGGAGGACCCGGCCAACGCGATCGGCGACGCGATCGCCGTCGACGATGACCGCTTCCTCGTCATCGAGCGCGACAACGGCCAGGGCGCGACCGCGAAGTTCAAGCGGATCTACCTCGCCGACAAGCGCGACCGCAACCGCGACGGCAAGCTCGACAAGACCCTCGTGGCGGACCTCATGAACCTCGCCGACCCGCGCCACCTCGGTGGGGACACGGGCACCTTCACGTTCCCGTTCCAGACCATCGAGGACGTCGTCATCCTCGACGACAAGACCCTCGGCGTGGTCAACGACAACAACTTCCCGTTCTCCAACGGGCGCACGCCGGGCCAGCCTGACAACAACGAGTTCATCACCATCCGGCTGACGGACCCGCTGCACGCCGACAAGCGCTTCCTGAAGTAAGCGCCTGAGGCGAGCAACAAGTAGGCGCCTACGAGGGGATCAGCGAGCAGACCGCCAGCAGGCGGAGCATCGCCCAGGTCGGGCGGGACCAGTCGTCGAGGGTCTCGCCCGCGTCCCTGGCGGCGTCGCGGATCGCCGCCGCGTAACCGGCGAGGGCCACCGGGTCGAGCAGCGTGCCACCGAGGGACTCGCGGACCGCGGCGGCGTGCTGGTCGACCCGCGCCAGCAGGTCGGGCCGCATGGAGACCGCCACACGGCCGGGGCGCCCGACGGCGGAGGCGAGCTCGGCCAGCCCGGCCCGGGCGATCCACGCGCGTCGACCGGACGTCAACTCATCGAAGGGTGCGCTCACGTTCGCGACCATATGCCCAGCATGCAACCGGTCGCAGCCCCGACGCGCCGGGTTTGACCCGATCGCCAGTTTCGTTCTGGCGACCGGTTGGGTAAAAGAACCCGCATGGCCGATCGCGACGAGAGCCCCGTTGAGCGTTCCGACCGGAATTGGACCGAATTGCTGCAGGAGCTGCGGGTCGCGCAGACCGGCGTGCAGATCTTGTTCGCCTTCCTGCTGACGATTCCGTTCAGCCAGCGGTTCGCGGAGATCACGGCCGTCCAGCGTGGAACGTACATCGTGACGCTGGTGCTCACCGCCCTGGCGACGCTGTGCCTGATCGCCCCGGTCAGCCATCACCGGATCCTGTTCCGCCGGGGCCGCAAGGAGCAGCTCGTCGAGACGAGCGACACGCTCGCGCAGATCGGCCTCGTGTTCCTGTGGCTCTCCGTGGTCGGCGCCGTGTTCCTCGTGTTCGAGGTCGTCGTCGCGGTCTCGTGGGCGATCGTGGCGGCCACCACGCTCGGGGTGTTGTTCGTGCTGGTTTGGTACGTGTTTCCCACCCTGAAACGCTAGGCAGCTTGAGTATTGACACCCTTGTGTGCGGTGAGACACAGTGGGAGCGCTCCCATTTCCCTTCCGCCACAAGGGGTGTCTGTGTGAAGCGCAAACTCTCGCTCGCCTTAGTCGCGGCGGTCCTGGTCGTGCCGATGACCGCGTCCGCCGCGCTCGCCGATCCGGCCGAACAGCTCGTCAACGGCACCTTCGACAGCGGCACCGACCCGTGGTGGTGGACCGGCAACGCGCCGGCCTCCGTCGTGGGCGGGCAGCTGTGCGCGGCCATCCCCGCCGGGACCACCAACCCGTGGGACGCCATCATCGGGCAGAACGCCGTCAAGCTGCAGGCCGGCGAGTCGTACAAGCTCGCCTTCAAGGCCAGCGCCAGCACGCCGGTGACGATCCGGGCCAACGTCCAGCTCGCGGCGCCGCCCTACACCCAGGAGCTCTCCGCGGCGCCGGCCCTCACCGCGGCGCAACAGTCCTACAGTTACACGTTCACCGCGGCGGCCGACACCGACGCGGGCCAGGTCGCGTTCCAGGTCGGCGGCAGCGCGACCGCCTGGACGCTGTGCCTCGACGACATCTCGTTGCAGGGAGGTGCTCCGCCGCCCGTGTACGTCCCGGACACCGGCCCCCGCGTGCGGGTCAACCAGGTCGGCTACCTCGCCGACGGCCCGAAGGCCGCCACCGTCGTCACCGAGGCGACCACCGGCCTGCCGTGGCAGCTGCGCAGCGCCGCCGGCACGGTCGTCGCCACCGGCACGACCACGCCGGCCGGGGTCGACGCCACCTCCGGCCAGAACGTCCAGACGGCCGACTTCAGCTCGTACAGGGTGAAGGGCGCCGGATACACGCTGACCGCCGACGGCGAGACCAGCGTGCCCTTCGACATCGGGGTCAACGCCGCCTACGAGAAGCTGCGCACCGACTCGCTGTCCTGGTACTACACCCAGCGCAGCGGCATCGAGATCCTCGACAGCATCGCCCCCGGCTACGGCCGCGCGGCCGGCCACCTCGGCGTCGCGCCCAACCAGGGCGACACGGACGTCCCGTGCCAGCCGGGCCTGTGCGACTACCGGCTCGACGTGCGCGGCGGCTGGTACGACGCCGGCGACCACGGCAAGTACGTCGTCAACGGCGGCATCTCGGTGTACCAGCTGCTGAGCACCTTCGAGCGGACCAAGGTCGCCGCCGGCGCCCGCGCGGACAAGCTCGGCGACGGCTCGCTGCGCGTCCCGGAGCACGGCAACCAGGTGCCCGACGTCCTCGACGAGGCGCGCTGGGAGCTCGAGTTCATGCTGCGGATGCAGGTCCCGGCGGGCAAGCCCCTGGCCGGCATGGTGCACCACAAGGTGCACGACGCCGCCTGGACCGGCCTGCCGCTCGACCCCGCCGCCGACCCGCAGCCGCGGGAGCTGCACGCACCGTCGACGGCCGCGACGCTGAACCTCGCCGCGACCGCCGCCCAGGGCGCCCGGCTCTTCCAGCCCTACGACAAGGCGTTCGCCGCGAAGCTGCTCGCCGCGGCGAAGACGGCGTACGCGGCCGCGGTCGCCAACCCGGCCCGCTACGCCCTCGTCACGGACGGCACCGGCGGCGGCGCGTACGACGACGACAACGTGACCGACGAGTTCTACTGGGCCGCGGCGGAGCTGTTCATCAGCACCGGCGAGAAGGCCTACCAGGACGCGGTCGTGGCGTCGCCGTGGCACACCGCCGACGTGTTCCGCCCGGAGGGCTTCGACTGGAAGTTCACCGCGACGGCCGGCCGGCTCGACCTCGCGACCGTGCCCAACGCGCTGGCCGACCGGGCGCGGGTGCGGCAGTCCGTTGTGGACGGTGCCCGCGGCTACCTGCAGACGCTGCGGGGCAACGCGTACAACATCGCCTACAACCCGTCCAACGGGAAGTTCGACTGGGGCTCCAACGGCCTGGTCGTGAACAACCTGGCCGTCATCGCCACGGCGTACGACATCAGCGGCGACACGGCGTTCCGCGACGGTGTCCTGACGGGCATGGACTACCTCCTCGGCCGCAACGCGCTCAACCAGTCCTACGTGACCGGCTACGGCGAGCGGGCGTCGCACAACCAGCACTCGCGGATGTACGCCCACCAGCTCAACCCGGCGCTGCCCAACCCGCCGGCCGGGTCGCTGTCGGGCGGGCCGAACTCCTCGATCCAGGACCCGGTCGCGTCGAAGATCCTGGCGGGCTGCAAGCCGCAGTTCTGCTACGTCGACGACATCGAGTCGTGGTCGACCAACGAGATCACGATCAACTGGAACTCGGCGCTGTCGTTCGTGGCGTCGTTCCTGGCGGACCAGGGTGAGGGCGGCGCGGTCGCGAAGCAGCCGTGCACCGTCACCTACACCAGGGTCCTGGACCTCGGCGGCGTCTACATCGCCTCCGTGACGGTCCGCAACACGTCCCGCCAGACGCTGAACGACTGGGCGCTGGGCTTCGCCTACACCGGCACGCAGAAGGTCGACCTCGCGGTCAACGGCACCGCGACGCAGACCGGCGCCTCGGTGAAGGTCAAGCCGTGGCAGAGCCGGCTGAAGCCGGGCGAGTCGACGACGATCCTGCTCGTCGGCAAGGTGGCGTGGGGTCCGAACGCGGCCCCGGCGGTCTTCACCTGCGGTTGATTGGGCGGCCGCATCGGATGGGGTGAGGAAAGGCGAGGGGCACCGGTCGCGATCCGACCGGTGCCCCTCGGCCTGTTCAGACCAGCCAGACGACCAGCGCGACGACCGCCGCGACGAGGATGACGACCGGCACCGCGATCTTCACGAGGTTCGTGGTCCCGGCGGTCTCCAGCAGGTTGACGGGTGCCGCGTCAGGACCGTCGATGACGCGGACGGCCTGCTGCGCGGGCGCGGTCGTCACGCCGTTCGCGTCGGGGACGGGAGCGGTCGGCAGAACCGCCTCGACCTCCTCCACACGATCTGCAGGCGAGGCCGCGGGGGTGGACTCAGCCAGCTGCGCCTCCAGGTTCGTCACGAACTGGCCGAGCAGCCGGGTGCTGATGTCGCCGATCGTGCTGCGACCCATCTGCGCCAGCGGGCCGGCGATCGTCAGGTCCGTCTCCACGGTCACCTTCGTCGATTCGCCCTCCGCCGTCAGCACCGCCGTGACGAGCGCCGACGCGCGGCCCTTGCCGGACGCGTCGCGGCCGCGGGCGTCGATCACCGCCCGGTGCGCCGCGTCGTCGCGCTCCTTGAAGGTGGCCACGCCCGAGAACTGGGCGGTCATCGGGCCGACCTTCACCTTGACCTTGCCGTGGTACTCGTCCCCCTGCACCGACGTCAGCTGGGCGCCGGGCATGCAGGGGGCGATCCGCTCCAGGTCGGTCAGCACCGCCCAGGTCTCTTCGAGGGGCCGGTGGACGACGAACTCATTGGTGAGCAGCATTGACGGTCACGTCCTTCGAGAATGGCCTTCGAGCGCGGCCAGGAGGGGGTCGAGAGCGGTGAGGGAGTGGGCGCTGACCACCGCGTCGCAGTAGGGCCACGCGGCGGCCATGCCACCGACGAGGGGCCGGTAGCGGGGGCTCTGGGTCCGGGGGTTGACCCACACGATCCGGTGGGCGAGGCGGGACAGCCGGGCCATCTCGACGCCGACCTGCGCCGGGTCGCCGGTCTCCCAGCCGTCGGAGACGATGAGGACGATCGCGCCGCGGGCCATCCCGCGGCGGCCGTAGCCGTCGTTGAAGGCCTTCAGCGCGGCCCCGATGCGGGTGCCGCCGGACCAGTCGGGGGCGGCCTGCCCGGCGCGGGCGAGCGCGACCGCCGGGCGGGTGCGGGCGAGCACCTTCGTGAGGCGGGTCAGCCGGGTGGCGAACGTGAACACCTCGGCGTGCGAGGTGCCGGCCGCGCAGTACAGCAGCTGCAGCATCGCCCTGGCGTAGGGCTCCATGGATCCGGAGATGTCGCACAGCGCGACGAGCCGCCGCGGCCGCAGCCGGGGCTCCCGGCGCATCAGCCGCACCGGATGCCCGCCCGAGCGCCTGGCCCGCCGCAGGGTGGCCCGGAGGTCGACGGCGGCACCGAGCGGCCTCGCGCGCATGCGGCGGGTCCGGCGCGGCGGGGTGGCGACGGCGAGCCGCCGCATCAGGTCCTGCAGCGCCGCGAGCTCCTCGGGCGTCAGCGTGGCGAAGTCGCGGGAGGCGAGCCGCTCCGCCGCGCTGCCGACGGTGGCGACCGGGATCTCGACCTCGCGGGCGGGCGCCTGCGAGGAGGACGGCGACTCCGACGACGGGCCCGCGCTGGAGAAGCCGCCGGACCCGGTGGTCGTGGACGTGCCGGTGGCGTTGGGGTCGCCGCGGAAGTCGGCCGGGTCGTCGGCGTAGCCGCGGAAGACCGCGTCGAAGACCCGGTCGAGGATCTCGAACTGCTCGGGGTGGCAGGTCAGCGTCGCCCGCGCGCAGCGGTGCAGCTCCGCGGTGGTGGTGGGTGCGAGGAGCGTGACGGCGCGGGCGAAGCGCTCGCCGCGGTCCGGTCCGACGGGCAGGCCCGCGTCGTGCAGCGCCGCGCCGAAGGCGGCGACGAGCCCGGCCAGGTCACCCCGTGGCAAGGTCCGCCAGTCCCGTCCGGCGGGCCAGCTCCTCGTCCTCGCGGTACTTCAGGACGGCGCCGAGGGTCGCGCCGGCGGACTTCTCGTCCAGGGGCAGGCCCAGCAGGCGCAGCGCGTTGGCCCAGCTGATCGCCTCGGCGACGCCGGGTGGCTTGGTGAGGTCCAGCCCGCGCAGCCGCGACACCGCGCCGGCGACCTGGGCGGCGAGGAGCTCGTCGGCGCCCGGCACCCGCTGCCGGATGATCGCCGCGACCCGGTGCGCGTCGGGGTAGCCGATCCAGTGGTACAGGCAGCGCCGCAGCAGCGCGTCGTGCAGGTCGCGGGTCCGGTTGCTGGTCAGCACGACGATCGGCGGCACCACGGCGGTCCGCGTCCCCAGCTCGGGGATGGTCACCGAGCCCTCGGCCAGGAGCTCGAACAGGAACGCCTCGAACTCGTCGTCGGCCCGGTCGACCTCGTCGATGAGCAGCACCGCCGGGCGCGGCCCGGGGTGCTCGATCGCGGCGAGCAGCGGGCGGCGCAGCAGGTACTCGGGGGCGAACAGGTCCGCCTCCCGGGGCACCTCGCCGCGCGCCTCGGCGAGCCGGATCCCCAGCAGCTGGCGCGGGTAGTTCCACTCGTACAGGGCCTCGGCGGCGCTGAGCCCCTCGTAGCACTGCAACCGGATGAGCGGGGTGTCCAGCGACGCGGCGAGGGCGCCCGCGGCGGCGGTCTTGCCGACCCCGGGCTCGCCCTCCAACAGGATCGGCTGGCCGAGCCGCACCGACAGGAACAGCGCCGTGGCGAGCCCCTGGTCGGCGAGGTAGCCCTGCTCGGACAGGCCGTCGACCAGCTCCTCGACCGAGGCCGTCACAGGTACCGGGCCGGGTTGTCGATGAACGCCCGCCGGCAGCCGGAGCCGCAGAAGTAGTACATGGTGCCCTCGTGCTCGTACTGCAGCGCGTCCGGCGAGATCGCCACGTCCATCGCGCAGATGACGTCCTTGGCGACCGCGACCTTGGAGACAGCGGCCTTGGCGACCGGCTGGAGCAACGGCAGCTCGATCCGGCCGGGCGGCGGGGCGGTCTGCCGGGGCCGCTTGGAGATGACCTCGGCGAGAATGGACAGCGCGATCTCCGGCGCCGTCCGCGCGCCGATGTCCAGCCCGGCCGGCGCGTGGATGCGCGCCTTCTCCAGGTCCGTCAGCGGCAGTTCGCCGATGACCGCAAGAGCCCGCTTACGGCTGGCGACCAGCGCGATGTACGGCACGTCCGCCCTGACCGCCGCGGTGAGGGACTCGATCTCGTCGCGCCCGTGGGAGGCGACGACGACCGCGGACGCGTCCAGCGGCACCGCCGAAGCGGGCCCGCTGACCGCTTCCCAGCCGATGGATCGCGCGACGTCCACCATCGCCCGGGCGACGGGAGCCTCGCCTTGCACGTACACCAGCGGCGCCGGAATCATCGTCTCCAGGAAGATCTCGAGGGTCCCGCCGGACAGGCACGGGTTGGAGACGGTGAGCAGACCTTCCCGCTCGGAGGTGACGTCGGCGCCGTCGGGCGTGATGCGCAGCAGCGTCGACTCGCCCGTCTCCAGCAGCCGGAGCCCCTGGAGACGGACGGTCGACTCGGCGCAGGTGCCACCGACGAACCCCTCCATCGTGCCGTCCGGCAGCACGAGGGCGCGGTCTCCCGCCTTGGCACTGGTCGGCCGCTCGGCCCGCACGACCGTCGCGAGGACGAACGGGGTGCGGTCGGCGCGCAACCGGTCGGCGCGATGAAGGAGGTCGGTCATGAGATGGCGAGGTCCGTTCGGATCGGGCGGCCCTGCGCGGCGCGCCACACGTTGGACGGGGTGAGGGGCATGTCGGCGTGCCGGACCCCGAGGGGCTTCAGCGCGTCGAGGACCGCGTTGACCACGGCGGCCGGCGAGCCGACCGTCGCGGACTCGCCGACGCCCTTGGCGCCGATCGGGTGGTGCGGCGACGGCGTGACCGTCTCGCCGAGCTCCCACGACGGGCACTCCAGCGAGGTCGGCAGCAGGTAGTCCATGAGCGACGCGCCGAGGTGGTTGCCGTCCTCGTCGAACGCCATGAGCTGCATGAGCGCCATGCCGATGCCGTCGGCGAGACCGCCGTGCACCTGGCCCTCGACGATCATCGGGTTGATCCGCACGCCGCAGTCGTCGACGGCGATGAACCGGCGGACCTTGACCTGGCCGGTGGCCGGGTCGACGTCGACGACGCAGATGTACGCGCCGAACGGGTAGGTCAGGTTCGGCGGGTTGTAGACCGTCGTCGCGTCCAGGTGGCCCTCGACGCCCTCGGGCAGCTCCAGGCTCGAGTGCGCGGCCATCGCGATCTCCTGGATCGTCTTGGCCTGGTCGGGGTCGCCCTTGACGAAGAACTTCCCCTTCTCCCACTCCAGGTCGTCCGGGGACACCTCGAGCATCGCCGACGCCACGATCCGGGCCCGGTCGCGGACCTTGCGGGCCACGATCGCGGTCGCCGCGCCGGAGACCGGCGTCGAGCGCGAGCCGTAGGTGCCGAGGCCGAACGGGGTCTGGTCGGTGTCGCCGTGCACGACGTCGATGTCATCGGGCGAGATGCCCAGCTCCTCGGCGACGATCTGCGCGAACGTCGTCTCGTGGCCCTGGCCCTGCGTCTGCACCGACAGCCGCAGCACCGCCTTGCCGGTCGGGTGGACCCGCAGCTCGGCGCCGTCGGCCATGCCCAGGCCGAGGATGTCCATGTGCTTGCGGGGGCCGGCCCCGACGCCCTCGGTGAAGAAGCTGATGCCGATGCCCATGTACTCGCCGCGGCTGAGCTTGTCGGCCTGCTCCGCGCGGAGCTTGTCGTACTCGACCATGTCCATGGCGAGCCGGAGCGCGCGCGGGTAGTCGCCGGAGTCGTACTCCCAGCCGGTGGGCGTGGTGTACGGGAACTGCTCCGGCTTGAGCAGGTTCTTCAGCCGCAGCTCGGCCGGGTCCATCTTCAGCTCGAACGCCAGCACGTCGATCATGCGCTCGACGAGGTACGCGGCCTCGGTGATCCGGAAGGAGCAGGCGTACGCGACGCCGCCCGGGGCCTTGTTGGTGTAGACGCCGGTGACGTCGCAGGACGCCGCCTCCAGGTCGTAGGACCCGGTGAAGATGTGGAAGAAGCCGGCCGGGAACTTGGTCGGCTGGGCGGTGCCGTTGAAGGCGCCGTGGTCGGCGAGGACCTTGACCCGCAGGGCGCGGATCCTGCCGTCCTTCGTCGCCGCGATCTCGCCGCGCATGTGGTAGTCGCGGGCGAACGCGGTGGCCGTCAGGTGCTCGTTGCGGTCCTCCATCCACTTCACCGGCTTGCCGGTGACGATGGAGCCGACGATCGCCAGGACGTAGCCGGGGTAGATGCCGACCTTGCCGCCGAAGCCGCCGCCGATGTCGGGGGAGATGACCCGGATCTTGTGCTCCGGCAGCCCCGCGACGAGCGCGTAGACGGTCCGGTGCGCGTGCGGCGCCTGGGTGGTCGAGTAGATCGTCAGCTTGCCGCTGACCTTGTCGAAGTCGGCGACCGCGCCGCACGTCTCCAGCGGCGAGGGGTGCACCCGCGGGTACAGGATGTCCTCGCTGACCACGACCTCCGACGAGGCGAAGACCGCGTCGGTCTTCTCCGCGTCGCCGGCGGACCAGTCGAAGATGTGGTTGTCGGTCTTGCCCTCCTTGTCGTCCCGGATGACCGGGGCGTCCGGGGCGAGGGCCTGCTTCGCGTCCGCCACGACCGGCAGCGGCTCGTACTCGACCTCGATGAGCTCGAGCGCGTCCCGCGCGATGTAGTGGTTCTCGGCGACGACGAAGGCGACCTCCTGGTTCTGGAAGCGGACCTTGTCGGTCGCGAGCACGGCCTGCGTGTCGTAGGACAGGGTCGGCATCCACGCGAGCTTCAGCGTCTCCAGGACGGCACCCGTGATGACGGCCTTGACGCCCGGCAGCGCCTCCGCCGCGCTCGTGTCGATCGAGACGATCTTCGCGTGGGCGTACGGGCTGCGCAGGAACGAGCCGTGCAGCATGCCGGGCAGGTTGACGTCGTCGACGTAGTTGCCCTTGCCGCGCACGAACCGCGCGTCTTCCTTGCGGTGCATGCGGCCGAAGCCCATGGGGGTCTCGGTCACGGTCATGACGTCACCTCGGCCTTCGCTGCAGCCTCGTGCTCCGCCGCCCAGCGGACCGAGCGGACGATGTTCTCGTAACCCGTGCACCGGCAGAGCTGGCCGGAGATCGCCTCGCGGATCTCCTGCTCCGACGGGTCGGGGTTCTTGTCGAGCAGGCAGCGGGCGGTGAGCATCATGCCGGGGGTGCAGAAGCCGCACTGCAGCCCGTGGCACTGCACGAAGCCCTGCTGGACCGGGTCCAGGCCGTCCGCACGCTCGAGCCCTTCGACGGTGCCGACCTGCTTGCCGTCGGCCATCACCGCCAGGACGGTGCAGGACTTGACGGGCACGCCGTCCAGGGTCACGGTGCACACGCCGCAGTTGGACGTGTCGCAGCCCCAGTGCGTCCCGGTGAGGCCGAGCTCGTTGCGCAGGAAGTGCACCAGCAGCAGCCGGGGCTCCACGTCGCGGGTGTGGCTTTCGCCGTTCACCGTCACGGTGATCTGCATGATCAGGCCTCCTGCCCACGCGCACGGGCGGCCGCGGCGCGCAGCGCGCGCACGGTCAGCTCCCCCGCGAGGTGGCGCTTGTAGTCGACCGGTCCGCGCTGGTCGGCGACCGGGTTGCTGTGCTCGGCGGCGATGCGCCCCGCCTCGGCGAAGCTCTCCTCCGTGGCGGGCTTGCCGACGAGGTACGCCTCGGCCTCCGCTGCCCGGAAGTGCTCGGCGCCCACGGCGGCCAGGCCGATGCCGACGTTGCTGACGGTGCCCGCGGCGTCGGTCCAGATCGCGGCGCCGGCCGCGGCGACCGCCCAGTCACCGACGCGGCGCTCGACCTTCGTGTACGCGGAGCCGCCACCCGGGCGGATCGGCACGCGCACCTCGGTGAGCAGCTCGCCGGCCTCGACGACCGTCTCGTAGGGCCCGACGTGGAACTCGGTCAGCTTCACGGTGCGCGACCCCCGCGGACCGTGGATGACGACCGAGGCGTCGACGGCGGCGAACGCGGCGGAGAGGTCCTCGGCCGGGTCCGCCTGGCACAGCGACCCGCCGACGGTGCCGCGGTTGCGCACGATCGGGTCGGCGATCACCCGCTCCGCGTCGCGGAAGATTCGGTAGTGCTCCTCGACGAGCGCGGAGTCGAGCAGATCGGCGTGCCGGGTCAGCGCACCGATCCGCAGCTCGCCGCCCTCGACCCGGATGTAGGACAGCTCGCTGACGTCGTTGATGTCGATCAGCGCGGTCGGCCGGGCCAGTCGGAGCTTCATCATCGGGATCAGGCTGTGACCGCCGGCGATGACCCGGGCGTCCTCGCCCCACTGGGACAGCAGTTCGAGGGTCTGGCTCACCGTCGTCGCTTTCGCGTATTCGAATGCGGCGGGTACTTGCATCGCGCCTCCGCGTGAGGAGTGTCGTTTGGGCACCAACGGGACGATGTTCGTCCTAAAGGCGACATTGAACAACACCCGATGACAAAAATTCTTCTCGTGAACTGTAACTACGGTGTGATCCATGGGTCGTCAGAAGCGTGGGTCCGGCATCGTCAGTGAAATCGACGGCGGTGTCGCCGAGCTGCTCCCCGACGACGGGCGGCCGGGCCGGTGGACGCTGCTGGTCGACGGCTATCCGCAGTCGGCCGTCGACCTCGATGACCCGAGCCGGCTGGACTTCGAGTACATGCGCCGCCTCGCCTCGATCGTCGACGGGATCGCACCCGCGGGCACCCCGCTGTCGGTGCTGCACCTCGGCGGCGGCGCGCTGACGATGGCCCGCTACGTCGCCGCGACCAGGCCCGGCTCCTCGCAGCGGGTCGTCGAGCTCGACGCGGCGCTGATCGACCTGGTGCGGCGGGAGCTGCCGCTGCCCCGGGGCGCCGACATCCGCGTCCGGGCGATGGACGCCCGGGCCGCCGTGGAGTCCATGTCGGGTGGCCGCTTCGACCTGGTCATCACGGACGTCTACCGGGGCGCCCGGGTGCCGGCGCACCTCGCGTCGCTGGAGTTCGTCACCGCCGCGGCCCGGCTGCTGCGCCCCGGCGGCGTGTACGCCGCGAACCTCGCCGACGGCACCGGCCTGGCGTTCGCGCGCGGCCAGGTCGCGACGCTGCGCCGGCTCTTCGCCGACGTGTGCCTGCTGGCCGAGCCGGCCGTGCTGCGCGGCCGCCGCTTCGGCAACGTCGTGCTGGCCGCGTCGGCGGCCCCGCTCCCCGTCGCCGGCTTCGCCCGGGCGGGCGCCGGGGACGCGTTCCCGGCCCGGCTCGTCCACGGCGACGACCTGGACCGTCTCGTCGCCGGCGCCCGCGTGGTGACCGACGACGTCGCCACCCAGTCGCCCCTGCCCCCGAAGGACCTATTCTGAAGCGACCGCCGCTGAACCACCGCCGCTGAATCACCGCCGCGGAAGCTACCGCCCAGTCCCCGGGAAGGAGCTTAGGCATCGTTCAGTGAGCGAATACAGTCGCGGGATGCTCGAATTCGCCACCGTCGCCGCCACCCGCCGTTCTGCCGCGGAGCGCGCCGCCCTGATGAGCGACCCCGGTTTCGGTCGCGTCTTCACCGATCACATGGTCACCGTGCGGTATGCCGACACGAAGGGCTGGTATGACGCGAAGCTGGAGCCGTTCGGCCCGCTCGCGCTCTCGCCGGCGACCGCCGCCCTGCACTACGGGCAGGAGATCTTCGAGGGTCTCAAGGTCTACGCCCAGCCCGGCGGCGGCGTCGCGTTCTTCCGCCCGGACGCCAACGCCCGCCGGCTCAACGTCACGGCGGAGCGCCTGGCGATGCCGCGGCTGCCCGAGGAGCTCTTCCTGCGGTCGCTGCGGGTGCTCGTCGAGGCGGACCGCGACTGGGTGCCGACGAGCGAGGGGCAGAGCCTCTACCTGCGCCCGTTCATGATCGCGACCGACCCGTTCCTCGGGGTCCGGCCGTCGTCGGAGTACCTGTACGCCGTCATCGCCTCGCCGGCCGGCGCCTACTTCGCCGGCGGTGCGAAGCCCGTCACGATGTGGGTCTCGCAGGAGTACTCGCGGGCCGCGCCCGGCGGCACCGGCGCGGTGAAGACCGCCGCCAACTACGCCGCCAGCCTCCGCGCGCAGGCGCAGGCCCAGGAGGCCGGCTGTGACCAGGTGGTGTTCCTCGACTCGGTCGAGCGCCGGTACATCGAGGAGGCGGGCAGCAACAACCTGTTCTTCGTCTACGACGGCGAGCTGGTGACCCCGCCGCTCAACGGCTCGATCCTGCCGGGCGTCACCCGCGACTCGGTGCTGCGCCTCGCCGCCCACCTGGGCTACACGGTCACCGAGCGCCCGTACAGCCTCGACGAGTGGCGCGACGACGCCCGCTCCGGCCGGCTGAAGGAGACCTTCGCCAGCGGCACCGGCGTCGTCATCAGCTCGATCGGCACCGCCCGCACCGCCGACGGCGAGTTCGCCATCGCCGGCGCGGTCGAGGGCCCCTTCACCGCGAAGATCCGCGACACGCTCGTCGGCATCCAGCGCGGCACCGAGGGGGACCCCTTCGGCTGGCGGCTGCCCCTGTAGGCGGTCAGATCATTGACAGGTGCACGTGGTTGGTGTGGTCGCTGGACGGGTCGCCGTTGCCGCCGCTGTACGAGTGCCAGCCGGCGGCCGGCGTCCACACCTGGCGGAACCAGATCACGTAGAGCACCCCGAGCGCGCTCGCGTTCTTGACGAAGTAGGCGGCGAGGTTGGTGCCGTAGGTCTTGTCGCCGCCGCTGGCCACCCCGCCGAAGCCGCCCGACTGGGCGGCGAAGTCGCAGGCCCGGCCCTTCGGATGCTCATACGGTCCGGAGGGCCGGAAGCACGAGTAGTAGCGCGTGAAGCCGGCCTTCTGGGCCTCCTTCACCGCGTGGATCATCCGGGGAGTGATGCAGCCGGTCGTGGTCGGGTCGTCGATGATGCAGTTCTCTTTCGGCCACGAGCCGTTGGCGTTGCGCGGGGCCGGGGTCGCCAGCGGTGAGTTGGCGTTGACGTAGCCGTTGGCCCGGCCGCCCATCTTCACCAGCGCCGCCTCGGCGTCCTTCTTCTTCTTGGCCATGATGTCGGTCTGCGCCTGCTGCTGCGCGACCTCCGCGTCGACGGCCTTCTTCGCCTCGCCGAGCTCCTTCTGCAGCTTCGTCAGCTGCCCGATCTTCCGGTCGTTGTACCGGGCGACGGTGTTGACCATCATCGTGCGCTCGATGAAGGACTCGGTCGATTCGCTCTGGATCAGCGCCGCGGTGGTGCGGATGCCGCCGCTGCGGTAGGCGGCGCCGGCGATGATGTTGACCTCGGCGAGGATCACGTCCAGCTCGCCCTGCATGGCGGCGACCTTCGTGGTGAGCTCCGCCTGGCGCTGCTTGGAGACCTCCAGGATGCCCTGGGCGTCCAGGAACTCGCCGTTGGCCTTGTCCAGCAGCTCACCGAGGGTCATGTTGGCGCTGCCCTCGTCGGGGGCGGCCGTCGGGTCGCCGGGCGCCGCGCCGGCCGGCACCGCCCAGCCGCCGACCACGATGAGCGCCGCGAGGAGCGAGGCGATGATGCGCTTGCGCAACGGAGTCCCTTCCGGGGGCTGGTCAGCCGTCAGATTACCGACTGTCACCCGGAAGCACAGGACCGAGAAACGCGTCCGATCAGTTACTGACCGTAGCCGCCAGCTCTGCACCGTTTACGGCGACTATACGGCGGGTCGTGAAGAGCGCCACCCAGCCGAACGTGAGGCCGAAGCCGATGGTCGCGACCGTGGTCAGGTTGCCCGTGGGGAGCAGCCCCGACAGCCGGGTCGCGAGCACGCCCAGCCCGACGTAGAGCCCGCCCCACAGCGCGGAGCCGAGCGCGGCGGAGCGCAGGAACCGCAGGTACGGCATCCGCAGCCCGCCGGCCGCGAGCGGCACCAGCGTGTTGAGGAACGGCAGGAACGGCGCGGTCACCAGGATGCGGCTGCCGCCGGTGCGCACCACGTGGTCGGCCTTCGCCCAGCGCGCCTCGCCGATCCAGCGGCCGAACCGGCCCTCGCGCAACCGCTGGCCGAAGGCCCAGCCAGCCAGGAAACTCAGTGACCAGCCGGCGAGGCAGCCTGCGATGATCCAGCCGAGGCTGCTGACCGGGTCGGCCGCGCCGGCCGTGGTGAGGATGGCGACGTCGGCCGGGATCAGGATGCCGAGCAGCGGGATGGAGTCGAGCAGCATGACGAGCCCCAGCGCCAGCCCCAGCAGGGCAGCGGGCAGGCTGTACAGCGGTTCGAGCCACTCGGTCATGTGGATGACGCTATGGCCGCGCGGATAAGAGACGCATCAGGGAGCGACCCCGAGACAACCCCGAGGGGTCTGGGTGTCCTTCTCGGGGCGCGCGGCATCTCGTACGCCGGCGACACCCTCAGCATGGTCGCATTGATGCTGCACGTCGCCGGCGCGACGGGTCAGGGGCTCGCGGTCGCCGCGCTGCTGCTCGCCGGGGACTTCGTGCCGTCGCTCGTCGCGCCGTTCGCGGGGGCGCTCGCCGACCGGTTCGACCGGCGCCGGCTGATGATCGGCTGCGAGCTCGCCCAGGCGCTGGTGGTCGCCGCCATCGCGCTGTTCCTGCCGTCGCTGTGGCTGCTGCTGGCGCTCGTCGCCGCCCGGGCGGTCGCCGGTCAGATCTTCCAGTCGGCGTCGCGGGCGGCGGTGCCGTCGCTGGTGCCGGCCGAAGGGCTCGCCGCCGGCAACGCCCGGCTCGGCCTGGTCACCAACGTCGCCGAGCTCGCCGGGCCGCTGCTCGCCGCCGCCCTGCTGCCGTGGCTCGGCACCCGCGGCGTGCTCGCCGCCGATGCGGCGTCGTTCGTGGTCTCGGCGGCCCTGCTGACCGGGCTGCCGCGGATCCGGCCGTCCGTGCTGGACGCCGAGTCGCTGTGGAAAGGCGCCCGGACCGGTCTGGGGTATCTGGCCCGGCACCGGACGGTCCGGGTCGTCGCGCTCGGCTTCTGCGCCGTCGTCCTGTGTACGGGCGTCGACGACGTCGCCCTCGTCGTGCTCGCCAAGGAGGACCTGCGGGCGGGCGACTCCGTGGCGGCGCTGCTGCTCGGCGCGGTCGGCTTCGGCCTCACCGCCGGCTACGCGCTGCTCTCGGGGCGCGCCGGCCGGGCGCGGATGACCGTGCTCTTCGCCGCCGGCCTCGCGGTCAGCGCCGCCGGCAACCTCCTCACCGGCGCGCTCGCGCACGTCGCCGGGGCCGCCGCGGTGGTGTTCGCGATGCAGGCCGCACGCGGGCTCGGCATCGCCGCGATCGACGTGGGCTGCAACACGCTGCTGCAGCGGCTCGTGCCGGACGCGCTGCTCGGGCGGGTCTTCGCCAACCTGTACGGCGCCGTCGGGGCCGCCGCCGCGCTCTCCTACGTGGCCGGCGGCCTGCTGATCGACGCCGCCGGCGCCCCGGCGACGCTGATCATCGCCGGGGCCGGTGGAGTGACGTGTGCCTTACTCACCGGGGTCGCCCTGCGGGGTCGGCGCGTCGATTGAGGATATCGACGCGTCCTTTGCTAGCGTCCCCGCTAGCAAACGGCTAGCAGGAGTGTGGGTTGGAACTGACAGACAACGCGGTGGCGATGCCGCCGCAGCGCGCCCGGTCCGAGCGGGTGCAGCTCAACACCCGGGTCAGGGTCGAGATCGAGCAGGCCCTGCAGCGCTTCGTCGAGGACCACAACACCACGGTGCAGAGCTCCGTGGACCTCGCGCTGGCCGAGTTCCTCGCGGCGCGGGGTTACCCGCTGCCGGCAACGGATGACAGGAGAAACCGGTGACCGCACCGGACGCCCACCGCACCTCACGACCCGGAATCGTCGAACTCGACGCCGACCTGCAGCGCACGGTCCGGCGCACGTCATACATGCGGCAGCTGTTCTACTTCGTGGTGCTGCTGGTCGCCCTCGCCGGGCAGGTGTCCGGGGCGGTCGAAGCGCTCGGCATCCCGCTGCTGTGGGCCGTCCCGGCCGTCGGCGCGCTCGAGCTGGGCGGCATCGTGGTCCTGGCCAACGCCGACGTGCGGCGCCGGCTCGGCGAGCGGGCGACGGCCTCGCGGGTGCTGTCCGCCGCCATCGCCGGCTTCGCGGTCGCCTTCAACTGGCTGGCGCACGAGAACAAACTGCTCGCCGGCTTCTTCGCGGGCATGTCCGCGCTGGGCTACCTGGTGTGGCTGATGCACACCGAGAACCAGCGCCGCGACCGGCTGCGGGCCACCGGCGACCTGCCGCCCACGACGCCGGCGTACGAGGTGGTCGGCCACTGGATCCGGCACCCCTGGATGACCCTGCGCGCGAAGAACCTGGCGAAGGCCGACGACCGGCTCGGCCTCTACACGTCCCTGGCCGCGGCCCGCGCGGAGAAGCGCAAGGAGGTGCGCACCAAGGCGATCGCCAAGGTGCTGCACCGCAAGATCCGCGCCGCGGTCGACCCGACGACGGCGGACATCGCGGTCGCCGTCTACGACCTGGACGAGATCGCCGTGCGGCTCGCCGACGGCGCCGATTACGACGGGCTCACCGCGCTCATCGCCGCCGACCTGGCCCCGGCCCGCCTCGCGTCGGACGCCCGGGTGATCTCGGTCGTCGACGAGCCCGCGCGGCGCCCCGCGCTCACGGAGGCCCTGGTCAAGGAGCCCGCCGAGGAGCCCGCCGAGGAGCAGCTGACCCTGCCCGAGGCGCCCGAGGTCGCCGAGGCGCCTGAAGCGCCCGTTCCCGCGGCTGAGCCGCGGGAGCCCGCCGCCTCGCCGCTGGGTGAGTGGCGCGGCGAGATCGCCGAGATCCTCCCGCCGCCGACGCCCCGGCGCCCCCGCGGCCAGTCCAAGGTGACGACCACCGTCGACATCGCCGAGGAGCCCACGCTGACGCCGACCAGGTCGATCCGGGAGGGGTCCCTGCGCAGCCAGGTGCACGCGGCCCTGCACGAGCACGTCCCGGACAACGACCCCCGCGACACGATGGCCCTGACCTCGTTCGTCGGGGACCTCCTCGAGCTCAACGACGTGGAGCGGCTGACCGCGTCCAACTACGTGCGCACCTGGAAGCGCGAGGTCGACGCCGGCCGCCGGTCCTCGGTCAACGGCCGCCACCTGCAGGACGTCGTTCCCACGAAACGCTGAACATCGGCCCCCCGCCTGTCGATCAGCAGGAGGACAGGCAGGGGGCCGACATGGCACGGATTCTCGTCGTGGACGACGAGCAGGACGTCCTCGAGCTGATCGTCAAGCGCCTGCGCGCCGACGGGCACGAGGTCCTCGCGGCCGGCACCGGCGCCGAGGCACTCGATGCGGTCGCCACGCACGGGCTGCCCGAGGCGGCGATCCTCGACGTCGACCTGCCCGGCATGGACGGCATCGAGCTGCTGCACCTGCTCCGCCGGCAGCGCGCCGACCTGCCGGCCATGTTCCTCACCGTGCTGTGGGACGGCACGGTGGTGGCCCGGGTCCGCGACACCGGCGCGCTGTACCTGCGCAAACCCTTCACCAGCGAGAGCCTGCGCACCGCGCTCGACATGGTGCTGGTGCCCGGATGACGGGCTCGCTCGCGCGGACCGCGGTCTGGTCCCTGCTCTGCCTCCTCGCCACGTTCGCCGGGCGGCTCACCATCATGGACGGCACGAGCCTCAGCCTCGTGTGGCCGGCCGCCGGGGTCACCGTCCTGTGGTTCTCCATGCAGCGCAGGGCGCGGCTGCGCTGGGCCGACCCGGTGATGCTCGGGGTCATCACCGTGGTGGCCAACGTGGCGACCGGCGCGCCGCTCGTCCTCGCGCTGTGGTTCTTCGTCGCCAACCTCGTCCAGGTCGCCGTGTTCCTGCGGGTGCACGCGCGGCTCAGCCCGCGGCTGTGGGGCGCCGGCGGGGACGAGCCGCTCGCCCGCTCCTCCGACCTCTGGCGGATGCTGGTCGCGACCGGCGCCGGCGCGCTCGCCGGCGCCACGATCGGGCCGACCGCGGTCTGGCTCGTCTCGGGCCACTTCTCCTGGATGGACGCGGCCGTCTGGCTCACCCGCAACACGGTGAGCATCCTGCTCATCCTGGCCGTCGGGCTCCGGGTCGGTCACCACTGGCGCAACGGCATCCGCCTCAGGCGGGTCGCGCCGGTGCGGCTCGCCGAGTACCTCGCGCTGGTCGTGTGCTCGATCAGCGCGTACGTCGTCGGCTTCGCCCTCAACCACGGCCTGCCGCTGGCGTTTCCGCTGCTCGCCGTCACCGTCTGGGCGGCGCTGCGGCTGCACACCACGTTCGTCGTCCTGCACGACCTGTGCCTGGGCACCCTCGCCGTGCTGTTCACGCTGCACGGCGACGGCCCGTTCGCCACGATCGCGTCGCACCAGACGCGGGCGCTGGTCGCGCAGGCCTTCGTCGGCATGGTCGCGATCGTCGGGCTGTCGATCGCGCTGGGCCGCGACGAGCGCGCCGAGCTGCTGGACCGGCTGACCGAGACCGGCCGGGCCGCGGCGGCGCAGGCCGGCCTGCTGACCACGATCGTCGACTCGATGAGCGACGGCCTCGCCGTGATCCGGGCCGACGGCAGCTGGGTCATGCGCAACCCGGCCGCGGTCGCCCTGCTCGGCGGGGTGACCAGCGGCACCGCCGCCATCGCCGACCCGGACCACTACGGCCTCTTCCTCCCCGACGGCACCCGGCTGCCGCAGGAGGAGATGGCGCACACCCGCGCCCTCGCCGGCGAGGACGTGCGCAACGTGGAGCTGCTGGTGCGCAACAGTGGCGTCCCCGACGGGCGGATCGTGAGCGTCAGCGCGCGCCGCCTGCACGGCGACGACGGCGTGGTGGTCGTCTTCCACGACGTCACGGCCGAGCGCCGGCAGCGCGACGAGCTGGCGTCCTTCGCCGGGGTCGTCGCGCACGACCTGCTGAACCCGCTGACCACGATCGACGGCTGGGCCGAGAACCTCGACGACACGCTGCGCGGCATGCCCGAGTCGGCCGAGCGGCACGACGCCACCGACAGCCTCAGCCGGATCGTGCGTGCCTCCGGCCGCATGCGGCACCTGATCAACGACCTTCTCGCGTACACCACCACCCGCAGCGCCGTCATCGCGCCCGTCGACGTCCCGCTGCGGGACCTCGTCGCGGACGTGACCATGGCCCGCGCGGACCTGGCGGCGGCGGGCGACGCGGCCGCGCCGCAGTTCGTCCTCGGCCGGCTGCACGACGTGCACGCCGACCCGGTGCTGCTGCGCCAGCTCGTCGACAACCTGGTCGGCAACGCGGTGAAGTACACCGCGCCGGGCGTCGTGCCGCGGATCGAGATCGGCTCGGAGCGCGTCGAGGCGGAGCTGGTCCGGGTCGAGATCGCCGACAACGGCATCGGCATCCCCGCCGGGCAGCACGAGGCGATCTTCAACAACTTCCACCGGGCGCACCGCTCCGCCGGTTACGCCGGCACGGGCCTCGGCCTGGCGATCTGCAAGCGGATCGTGGAGCGGCACGGGGGCCAGATCGTGGCCGTGGACAACCCCGGCGGCGGCACCAGGTTCGCGTTCACGCTGCCGAAGGCGACGCGGAGTGTCGTACACCACGCCGCCAAAGCGAACGTTCGTTCTTGACGCGTCCCAGGGGGCGGCGCATGCTCGTTGTACGCGAACGAACGTTCTTTTTAGGAGACTTCCGATGGCAACCACCGCCGCACCACCGTCGGCCTGGCCCCGCGTCGGCGCGCTCGTGCTCCTGCTCACCGCGCTGCTCAGCGTCATGATGATCGCGTTCGCCTGGCCCGCGAGCCGCTCCAGCGTGCACGACATCCCGATCGCCGTCGCCGGCCCGGCCGCCGCCACCGCGCAGGTCACCCAGCAGCTGGCGGCGAAGCGCCCCGGCACCTTCGACGTGACCGTCGTCGGCGACACCGCCGCCGCGGAGCGGCTGATCCTCGACCGCGACGTCTACGGCGCCATCGACCTCTCCACCGGCCGGCCGCAGCTGATCATCGCCTCGGCCGCCAGCCCGTCCGTCGCCCAGGCCCTCCAGCAGGTCGCCCAGGCGCTCGGCGCCACCGAGCTGGCGGTCCCGGTCCGCGACCTGGTCCCGCTGCCCGCCGACGACCAGCGCGGCGCCGGCCTGGCCGCCGGTGCGCTCCCGCTCGTCCTCGGCGGGATCGCGGCCGCGGGCCTGCTCACCACCCTCGTCGTCGGCGCCGGCCGGCGCCTCGCGGGCGCGCTCGCCTTCTCGGTCACCGGCGGGCTCGCGCTCGTCGGCATCCTGCAGTTCTGGCTCGGCTCGGTCGAGGGCTCCTACTGGCTCAACGCCGGCGCCGTCGCCCTCGGCATCGCCGCCACCGCCCTGACCATCCTCGGCCTGGAGTCCCTGCTCGGCCCGGCCGGCCTGGGCCTCGGCGCGGCGACCATGATGCTGCTGGGAAACCCGCTGTCGGGGCTGACCAGCGCCCCGGAGATGCTGCCGTCGGGCTGGGGCGCCCTGGGCCAGTTCCTCCCGCCGGGGGCGGCCGGCTCCCTGCTGCGCAGTACCGCCTTCTTCGACGGCCACGCCGCCGCCGGGCACGTCTGGGTCCTGCTCGGCTGGGCGGCCTTCGGCCTGGCCCTCGCCGGCCTGGCGGCGCTGCGCACCGCTCGCCGCCCCGCCGCGGCGGAGCCGGCGGCTGATCTCGTGACCGTCTAGCTTCCGCTTCGACACCGGGCGGGGCGCTCCGGCGCCTCGCCCGGGCCGCATCCGGGGGGCCGGCAACAGTGGCGGCCGGGCTCATGGCGATCGGCCGCACCGCCGGCCCCGGGGTGGTAGGCGTGGTGGTGACATCCGGTCTTTCCGGCTAGCCGTAAGGTCAGCGGGCGGCTGGGCTGGCACCGTTCAAGGTATGACGATCCGCTGCGTCATCGTCGACGACTCGGAGCGCTTTCGCGCGGGAGCCAAACGTCTGCTGACCGCGCAGGGGATCGCCGTGGTCGGGGACGCTGCGGACAGCCGGGGGGCGCTGCAGGCCATCGACGCGCAGCGGCCGGACGTCGTGCTGGTGGACGTCGGCCTCGGGGCGGAGAGCGGGTTCGACCTCGCCGCCCGGATCGAGGAGAGCCCCGTCATCATGGTGTCGGCGTTCTCCGCGGAAGAGGTGGCCGACCTGCTCGCGGACAGCCGGGCGATCGGCTTCCTGCCGAAGGAGCACCTGTCCGCCGCGGCGATCAAGTGCCTGCTGACGCGGCTTCAAGGAACGTGAGCACCGCCAGGACCCGGCGGTGGGTCTCGTCGGTCTCCGGCAGGTCGAGCTTGGTCAGGATCGACCTGACGTGCTTCTCGACGGTGCCCTCGGTGACCCACAGCTGCTTCGCCACCCCCGCGTTGGACCGGCCCTCCGCCATCAGCGCGAGCACCTCCCGCTCCCGGGGACTCAGCACGTCGAGCGGGTCCCGCCGCCGGTGCGCCGCGACGAGCTCCTGCACCACCGCCGGGTCGACCACGGTCCCGCCGTCCTGCACCCGGTGCAGCGTCTCCAGGAACTCCTCGACGTCGGTGATCCGGGTCTTCAGCAGGTACCCGATCCGCTCGCCGCTGGCCAGCAGCTCGATCGCGTGCTCCACCTCGACGAACGCCGACAGCACGAGGATCGCCACGGACGGGAACCGGCTCCTGATCTCCCGTGCCGCGGCCAGCCCCTCGTTGGTGTGTGTCGGGGGCATGCGGATGTCCACCACCGCGAGGTCGGGCCTGACCTCCTCGACCAGCCGCAGCAGGTGCGATCCGTCGTCGGCAACTCCGGCCACGGTGTACCCATGACGGTCGAGCAGGCTGGCGAGGCCCTCTCGGAGCAGCACGTCATCGTCAGCGACCACCACAGATGTCATCAAATCCAACATATCCCCGCGTTAGGGGGTAAGGACACCCCATGCACGGGGGGTTGACGCTCCGCCTAGGGGTCACCTGCGCGCTGTTCACACTGCTGATCAGCACGGCGTTCGCCGCCATCCTCCTGTCCGTCTACCAGCTGCGCGAATCCGTCCTCGCAGTCACCCGGGCCGAGCGATCGGTCTCCGCCGCCACCACCCTCGAGCGGCTCCTGCTGGACGTCGAGGCCGGCCGCCGCGGCTTCGCGCTCACCCGTGACCCCGCGGTGCTCGTGCCGTGGAAGGCCGCCCAGGAGCAGATCCCGGCACAGCAGCAGGAGCTGGCCGCGACCGTCGCCGGCGACCGCGTGCAGACCGCCCGCGTCGCCGTGCTCAACCTGGACATCACCGACTATCTCGACGACTACGCCGACCCTTCCATCGCCCTGGAGGAGGGCGCCGTGCCGAAGAACATCAGCCCCACATCGGTCCTTCAGGGGCAGCGGCAGATCTCCGCGCTGCGCCAGGAGTTCGACGACTTCGCCGCCGCCCAGCGCCGCACCGTCGAACAGAGCCGCCGCGAGTCGATGCTCGCCGGGCGGCGGGCCCTCGTCGCGGGCATCGGCGGCTTCACCACCGCCATGTTCGGCGTCGCGATCCTGACCCGCTCCCTCGCCGTGATGGTGGTGCGGCCACTGCGCCGGCTCGTCTCGGCGGCCGACGAAGTCGCCCGCGGCGACCTGAACGTCCGGGTCGCCACCGACGGGGCGGTCGAGATCGGCAGCATGCAGCGCACGTTCAACTCGATGGTCGGCGCCATGCGACGCAGCCGCACCACGCTCAGCTCGGTGGCCGCCGAACAGGCGGCGCTGCGCCGGGTGGCGACCGTCGCGGCCAAGGGCCGGCCGGCGGTGGCCGTGTTCGGCGCCGTGACCGAGGAGGCCGGCAAGCTCTTCGGCGCCGACGCCACCGCCCTGGTCCGCTTCGAACCCGACGGCGAGGGCACCGTCGTGGCGACCTGGAGCGCCGACGCCGCGCACCGCATCTCGCCGGGCAAGGTCATCCTGGATCGTGAGGGCGTGGCCGGGCGGGTGCTGCACTCGGGCAAGCCGGTCCACATCGAGGCCCCCCCGAACGCGGGCTTCCTCGCCCGGGAGTTCGGCGACCTCTCGATCCGCTCCGCGATCGGCGCGCCGGTCCTCGTCGCCGGCCGCACCTGGGGCGTGCTGAAGGCCCTGTCGACCAGCGCCCGGCCGCTGCTGCAGCACGACGCCGCCCGCGCCGCCGAGTTCACCGACCTGGTCGCCAGCTCGATCGCCAGCTCGCAGGCCCGCGCCGACCTGACCGCCTCGCGGGCCAGGGTCGTCGCCGCCACCGACGAGGGCCGCCGCCGGATCGAACGCGACCTGCACGACGGCACCCAGCAGCGGCTGATCGCGCTGCTGCTGCAGCTGCGGGCGACCGAGACGCAGGCCGGCGGCGAGCTGCGGGAGCGGCTGTCGCACATCGGCACCGACCTGGCCGAGGCGATCGACGAGCTGCGCGAGCTCGCCCGCGGCATCCACCCGTCGATCCTGTCCGACGGCGGGCTGGTGCCGGCGGTCAAGTCGCTGGGGCGCCGGTCGCCGGTGCCGGTGGAGGTCCGGCTCGACCTGCCCACGCGGATCGACACGAAGATCGAGATCGGCGCGTACTACGTGATCGCCGAAGCGCTCACCAACGCGATCCGGCACGCCCACCCCACGCTGATCTCCGTCCGCGGGTCCGTCGCCGACGACCTCGACGGCGGCGCGCTGGAGTTCTCGATCGAGGACGACGGCGCCGGCGGCGCCGACCCGCACCTGGGCACCGGCCTGATCGGCCTCGGTGACCGGATCGCCGCGCTCGGCGGCACGATGCACATCGCCAGCCGGCCCGGTCACGGCACCACATTGTCCTGCAGAATTCCCCTGAGGGACGAGTCCGTGAAGGGTGAGGCCAGTTGAGATGCCGGTGGCTGCCAGCCGGTATCTCCGGGTCCGGAAACCCGCAGCCCCGGACGCATGCTGGCGCAGATGCCCCGCCCCCTCACCCGAGCGACGGTGGACAGGACAACAACGACCTCTCCGAGAGGTGAGCCACCATGACGACCTGCCTCGTCGACCCGGTCCTGTGCATGGCCCTGTTCGTCTCCGACACTCCCAACCACGCGGACCTGGACGACGCGACCGTCCGCGACACCGTCGACCGGACCCTCGATCAGCTCGGTCCCGACGAGTGCTACGCCCGCGCCGCCGAGGTCTTCGGCGACCGCCCCGAGGTGGCCCTGGACCGCATCCAGTGGGCCCGCACGCTGTGCACCCGCGCCCTGGCCGACGCCTGATCCCCCCGATGTTCCTCAGTTCCCCGCAGGAACGGTGGCGGTGATGGCGGTGGCGCTCGCGGTGTCGCCCGTGACCGTGCCGACCACGGTCACGGTGTCGCCGACCTGCACGTCGCCGATCGTGCCTCCACCGCTGACCGTCGTCGCCGACGTCACCGCGAACGTGGTCGCGTGGCCGTCGGCGCTCTTCGCGGTGATCGACGTGGCGCTCACCGCGGTGACCGTTCCGGTCTGCATCCGCCTGGTGACGTAGCCGCCGTTGCTGTCGGAGGCGACGAAGTCGCCGTACATGACACCGGCGAGCCCACCGGCACCCCGCCCCATCCCGCCGCCCATCGCGCCGCGCCCACCCTGACCGCCGTCCGGTGCGCCGCCCTGCCCCCCTTGGGCCCCCTGACCGTCCTGCGCCCCCTGGGCTCCCTGCTGCCCCCCTTGAGCCCCCTGCGCCCCCTGCGCTCCCTGACCGCTCTGCGCGCCGGCCTGCTGGCTCGCCGGCGCCGCGCTGTCCTCGGACGCCCTGATCACCGCGAACCCGCCGCCGCCGATGACGAGCGCCGCGACCGCCCCGACGATCGCCGTCTTGAGCCGCGACGACCTGGCCGCCGGGCGCTGTGCGGGTGGCCCCTCGATGACCGCGGCCGGAGTCTGGCCCTGGTAGGCCGGGGCCGTCATGTCCGGCACAGGCGTGTTGTTGACGGGGGTGGCCCAGACGGGGGTGGGCTGCTCGGTGCTGGTCATCATGTCGCTCCCGGTCTCGGTCGGCCCGCTCCCGGAGGGCCGCTGGAAGCAACTCTCGGCCCTATCCCTGTGCACACGGTCCGCCGAGGTTGGCAGCCGGCTGTGAAACCCGGCTGTGGACCCGGCCATCCCTGAACAGCGGAATGGCCACCCGTGGCGGCGGGTGGCCATTCCGAGCTCCTGCGCGCCCGGCTAGAAGTTGCCCGCCGAGTTGCACTTGTAGCCCTGGTCGAGGCAGTCCCGGACCCGCCGGGCCAGCTCCTCCGGCTCCCACGCGTTGAAGAAGTCCGCGTGCATCGAGTAGCCGTTGCCCGACGAGAGCGTGATCCCGGTGGTGTTGGTGTTCAGCGGGTACGCGATGACGAACGACACCGACGGGATCGGCACCGGGTGCGACTTCGGGCAGGCGCCCGTGTAGTCGCCGTTGGCCATGTGGTCCTTGTGGTTCGGGCTGTCCAGGTGCACGCCGTCCCAGCAGTCGGGGAACGTGATCTGGCGGACCAGCTCGGCCGTCGGGGCGCAGACCGGGTACTCGCCGTCCGGCGTGCGGCCGGTGGCGCCGCCGATGCCCGCGCACCAGAAGTGGTTGCCCTGCTTGTCGGGCGTGTCCGTCTGGGTCTTCGCGTCGCCGGCGATCATCCGCAGCCCGGTCGGGAAGGGCTGCGTCTTGCTCGGGTCCTTGAGCCGCGAGCCGTAGTAGACGGTGACCGCGCCCTTCGGGTCGACGACCTTGCCGTTCTGGTACAGCGTCGGGATCCAGTACGCCGAGTGGTCGCCGGTCGGGTTGCAGGTCGTGTTGCCCGCCAGCAGGCTCTCGGTGGTCGAGGCCGCGTCGGTGGTCTTGTTGCCGAAGAACGTGTGGTTGTGCGCGGCGCCGGTCAGGCCGGGGAAGACGATCGGGTCGTCGTTGTTGTGGTGGCTCACCGTGCATTGCGCGTTGAACTCGGGGACCTTCACCGGGTTGTTGGTGACCGGCTTCGGCTTGCGGGCGAAGAACGCGGCGGTGTCCGCGGCCTGCTTCGCCGGGTCGACGGTCGGCCAGCCGGTCTGCGGCGCCGGCGGCGCGCTGGTCGGCGGCCTGGTCGTGGGCGCGGTCGGCGGCGTGGTGGTGCCGCCGGTCGGCGAGCCGGGGACCGTCGCCGTCGGCGTCCGCTTCAACTGCAGCCAGTTGATGTTGATGAAGTCGCTCTGCTGGTCGCTCTTGAGCACGACGAAGACCGTCTGCTTGCCGGTCAGCGCGGTCGGGCTGACGGCGGTCTTCGTGGTCCACGTCTGCCAGCCGCCGGTGTAGTTCACCGGGTAGCTGGCGAGCAGCTCACCGGTCTGCGTGCCGGCGCGCAGCTCGACGGTGCCACCGGCGCGGCTGGCCGCGGCGACCCGGACACTGGCGGTCAGCGAGCCAGTGCCGCCGAGGTCCACGCCGTCGTAGCGCATCCAGTCCCCGTTGGCGAGCCAGCCGACGTTCTTGCCGCCGCCGGTGTCGCCGGTGTTCTCGGTCCTGGCGCCGGACTGGGCGCTCCACGCCTCGGCCTGCAGCAGCCCGGCGGTGTCGGCCTGCTCGGCGCCGGCGGTGGTGGTGACGATGACGGTCGTGGCGACCGCGCCGACGACCGGCACGGCGAGAAGTGCGAGCAAGGTGCGTCGTCTGGTCTGCCGCTGGGTCGGCATGAGCCCTCCGGAACGGGTCTGGTCGATGCGAGCACCGCGACCGTAGACACCAGGAGAGCGCTCTCTCAAGCGTTCCGGGGAGATCTAAGTCGAACGTAAAGGTGGCCTAAAGCTCGGTCACGACCCGCAATGCGTGCGTCACCGTGTCGGCCATCGCCTGCCGCGCGGCCTTCAGGTACTTGCGCGGGTCGACCACGGCCGCGTCCTCCAGCGCCGACCGCACCGCGCCGGTGAACGCGACGTTCAGCGCCGTGCCGATATTGATCTTCACGAGGCCGCCGCGGACCGCCGCGCGCAGCTCGTCGTCGGGCACGCCCGAGGAGCCGTGCAGCACCAGGGGGACGGGCACCGCAGCCGTCAGGGCGGCGATGAGTGCGTGGTCCAGCGCCGCCGTCCGGGTCGTCATCGCGTGGCTCGACCCGACCGCGACGGCGAGCGCGTCGACGCCGGTCGCCGCCACGTACGCCGCCGCCTCCGCCGGGTCGGTCCGCACGCCGGGCGCGTGCGCGCCGTCCTTGCCGCCGACCTCGCCGAGCTCGCTCTCCACCCAGATCCCGGCTGCCCGGCCCCGCTCGGCCGCCGCCTTCGTCGCGGCCACGTTCGCCTCGAACGGCAGCTTTGACGCGTCGTACATCGCGGATCCGAACCCGTGCGCCGCGGCCTGGTCGAACAGCTCGTCGCTCTCCACGTGGTCGAGGTGCAGCGCCACCGGCACCGACGACAGCTCGGCGACCCGGCGGGCCGCGGCCGCGATCGGCGCCAGGCGCCCCCCGTGGAACTTCACCGCGTTCTCGCTGATCTGCAGCACGACGGGGCAGCCCGCTGCCTCCGCCCCCGCGACGATCGCCTCGGCGTGCTCGACGGTGATGACGTTGAACGCGCCGACGCCCACGTTCGCGCTGCGTGCCGCTTCGACGATCTCACCCGTGGGGCTGAACATGGACCCGTTCCCTCGTTGCTCGGTAGTGGTTGATATCGATCTCTCCGGCGACCGGTGCGGCCACGGCGGCGCCCGCCAGGGCGACCGCGTCGGCGAGCAGCTCCGGCCAGGGCGTGCCGTCCCGCAGCCCCCGTGCGAGGGCGGCCGCGCACGCGTCGCCGGCGCCGGTCGGGTTGCCGGTCACCACCTCGGGTGGGATCGCCCGCCACGACCCTTCGGGCGTCCGCGCGATCAGCCCTCGCGGGCCGTGCGTCTCGACGACCGCCCGGAGCGGTGTCTGGATGTCGTTCAGCTCGGCCGCGTTGGGCTTCACGACGTCCGGGCCGGCGGCGGCGCCGATCCGGAGCGCGTCGCCGCTGGAGTCGAGGACGCTGCGGCAGGTGTACCGGCGGGCGAGCCCGACCAGCGTCGCGTAGGCGTCCGCCGGCAGACCCCGCGGCAGCGACCCGGACAGCACCACCACCTCGGCGTCCTTGACGAGCGCCGCGTAGTGCTCCTGGAACGCGCCCCACTCGTCCGGCGTGACGGCCGGCCCGGGCTCCCACAGCCCCGTCGCGTCGGCCCGGTCGACGACCGTCACGGTCCGCCGCGTCTCCCCGCCGATGGCCGTGAAGCTGTGCGGCACCGCGGTCCTGGCGGCGACGGCCGCGCCCGTCATCCCGCCGAGCAGCCCGGTGGCGAGGACCGGCTCGCCGAGCGCGTGCAGCACCGCGGCGACGTTGAGCCCCTTGCCGCCGGCCCGCTCCCGCACCGCCGTGACGCGGTGCGTGGCGTGCGGCACCAGCGCGTCCACCGTGTACGTGACGTCGAGCGCGGGGTTCAGCGTCACCGTGAGGATCATGGCTGGGTAAGGATCACGGACCGGGTCAGCAGTCGCGGCCGGTCCGGGTCGAGGCCCTTGTGCTCCGCGAGCGCGACGGCGAAGCGCTGCGCCAGCACGAGCTGGGCCAGTGGGTCGAGGCCGTTGCGCACCGGGGTGGCGCCGGCGCCGCGGATCGTGTCGTCGAGGCTGTCCGGCACCGCGCCGAACGCCCACACCAGGCTCTCCGGCCCGGCGACCGCGACCGGGCCGTGCCGGTAGTCCATCGCCGGGTAGGACTCCGACCAGGCCTGCGCGGCCTCGCGGACCTTGAGCGCCGCCTCGTGGGCGAGCCCGACGGTCCAGCCGGTGCCGAGGAACACCAGGTGCCCGACGTCCCGCACGCCCGCCGGCAGCTCCGCCGCCAGCGCCGCCGCGCCGTCCCCGACCAGGTGCGACAGGTTCTCGCCGTACGCGTGACGGGCCACCGCCAGCAGCGTCGTCGGGAACCTGGTCTGCACGACGCTGCGCTCGTCGGCGAAGTCCAGCAGGATCCGCTCGTCGACCAGGTCGTCGACCGGCTCCCCGTCCACCGCCGTCACCGCCACCCGGTGCGGGCTCCCCGGGAGGCGCCGCAGCGCGTCCAGCACCTCCGTCGAGGTGCCCGACCTGGTGAGGGCGATGACCCGGTCGTACCGGCGGCGCGGCACGAACTCGGAGGCGCACACGGCGTCGGTCTCGCCGAAGCCGGCGGCCTCGCGCAGCTCGGCCAGGCTCTGCGCCATGAACCACGAGGTGCCGCAGCCCAGCACCAGGGTGCGCTCGCCCCGTCCGGTGAGCGCGCTGCCGTCCACGGTCGCCGCTCGTGCCCAGGTCTCGGGCTGGCTGGCGATCTCCCTCGCGGTGTCCGTCATGCCAACCAGGGTTGCGCGTTTCCTGTTCGCTTCACAAGGTATCTTGCACAAGTGGACATTCTGAACTGCGCGTTTTGTTCGGTGATCGGGTGAGCCGCCGCCGCGCCGACCGCGTCTCGGCGATCCTGTCCCGCGTCTCGGGCAGCGGCTCCATCGACGCCGGCGCCCTCGCCTCGGAGTTCGGCGTCTCCACCGCCACGATCCGTCGCGACCTGCAGACGCTCGAGGACCAGCAGCTCCTCGCCCGCACCCACGGGGGCGCGGTCGCCGCGTCCCCGTCCCTCGCCGAGCTCCCGGTCCGCTACCGCACCGGCCAGCACCGCGAGGCCAAGGCCCGCATCGCGCAGCGCGCGTTCGAGCTGCTCCCGCACGGCCCGCTCACCCTGGGCCTCACCGGCGGCACCACTACCCACCTGCTCGCCCGGCTCCTGGCGACCCGCGTCGACCTGACCGTCGTCACCAACGCCGTCAACATCGCCGCCGAGCTGGCGCTGCGCCCTCGGCTGAAGCTGATCATGACCGGCGGCGTCACCCGCACCCAGTCCTACGAGCTCGTCGGCCCCATCGCCGACCGCACCCTGAACGGACTCCACCTCCAGGTGGCCGTCATCGGCGTCGACGGCATCACCGCCGCCGGCGGCCTCACCACCCACGACGACATCGAGGCCAACACCAACGCCACCATGCTCCGCCGCGCCACCCAGGTCATCGTCGTCGCCGACGGCTCAAAGATCGGCCGCGACTGCCTGGCCACCATCGCCCCGCTGGCCGAGGTCTCCACCCTGGTCACCGACTCCACCGCCGACCCCGCCGAGCTCGCCGCCGTCCGCGCCACCGGCGTCGCCGTCATCTGCGTCTGACCTGCGGCGGAGCGCCGGGCCGGGCGCCGGGCGCTGGGCGGGGATCCGGGTGGCAGTGGTGGGCGGAAGGGTGGGCAGGAGCCGGGACCAGACGGCGAGGTAGGCCTCGGCCTGGTGGTCCCAGGACAGGAAGGTCTCGAAGCGGTGGCGGCCGGTGGCGCTCATGGCCGCGCGGCGGGGCGGGTCGTCGAGCAGCGCGTCGAGGGCGGCGGCGAAGGCGACCGGGGTGGCCGCGGGGACGTAGAGCGCCGCGCCGGCGGCGGTGCGGCGGGTCTCGGTGAGGTCGGCGGCGACGACCGGGACGCCGCGGGCCAGGTACTCGACGGTCTTGGCCATGGTGGACCGGTCGTTCATGCGGGTCGGGAGGTCGGGCTGGATGGCGACGGTCGCGGTGCGCAGGAGGGCGTCGACCTCGACGGCGTCGAGCCAGCCGGGCAGCTCGACGACATCGGCCAGGCCGCGGTCCGCGGTGAGCTTCATGAGGGTCGGCCTGGACTCGCCGTCGCCGGCGATGACCATGCGCCAGCCGGTGCGGCCGCGGCGGCGGGTGAGTTCCTCGGCGGCGAGGACGGCGCCTTCGACGTTGTCCTGGGGGCCCAGCACGCCGAGGTAGGCGATCCGGTGCCCGGCCGCGGGAGCGGGGGACGCCACGCCGACCTCGCGCGCCGACGGCCCGTTGCGCACGACGGTCACCTTGTGCGCGGGGACGCCGCGGCGCAGCGCGTTGGCGCGGAACGACTCGTTGGTGGCGAAGACCGCGGTCGCGGTGCGCAGGGTGAGCCACTCGAAGAGGACGAGGACGCGGAACGCGAGCCCCCCGCCGTCCGAGCCGCTGCGGGTGGCCAGGATCTCGGGGCACAGGTCGTGGTGGTCGAAGACCCAGGGGCGGCGCAGCAGCCGGAACACCAGGGCGAGGGGCCAGTACACGTCGGGCGGGTTGCAGACCTGCACCGCGTGGGCGCGGCCGCGGAGGACCTCGCCGGCGAGGCGGACGGCGACGCAGAGGAAGGACCACACGAACTCGAGGGCGAAGGTGACGACGCCGGAGCCGGTGACCAGCAGCGGATACGGGCGCAGGCGCACGTCGCGGCTGCCCGGCAGGGTTCCGCGCGCGGTTCCGCGTGGGGCGATGATCGTCACGCCGTAGCCGCGCGACTCCAGCGACAGGCTCTCGCGGATGACGCGGCGGTCCCGCTCGGCGGGCAGGTTGGCCACGACGATCGCGATGTGCCGGACCCGCGGCCGGCGGGGAGGCCGAGGCATCCGGCTACCGGCTCGCCGAGCGGTCGAACACGACGATCGCCGTGCGGGCGAGGATGCGCAGGTCCAGCCAGAGCGACCGGTTGTCGGCGTAGTGGACGTCGAGCCGCAGCGCGCTGCGGAAGTCGAGCGTGCTGCGGCCGCTGACCTGCCACAGCCCGGTCATGCCGGGCCGCACGCTGAAGCGCCGCTCGACGTCGGCGGGGAAGAGCTCCGCCTCCCACGGGACGTAGGGGCGCGGGCCGACCAGCGACATCTCGCCGCGCACGACGTTCCACAGCTGCGGGAGCTCGTCGACGCTGTACTCGCGCAGCAGCCGCCCGACCGGGGTGACGCGGGGGTCGCGGGCGAACTTGTAGATACCGGGCTCGCCGCCGGTGGGTGGCACCTCGGCGACGAGCTGCTCGCGCATGAGGCGGCGGTGCTCGGTGTCGTCGTTGCCGTCGTACATGGTGCGGAACTTGAACATCGTGAAGACCTGGCGGCGCAGGCCGACCCGGTCCTGCCGGAACAGGGCGGGCCCGGGGCTGGTCAGTGCGACCGCGGCGTAGGCCGCCAGCAGCAGCGGCGAGAAGAGCACGATGAGCGCGAGCGCCGCCACCGACTCCGCGAGCTGCCGCGCCGATCGCCTGGCGAGCACTTCCCCCTCGGGAACCGCGGCGAACTCAACCGTCAAGCTCGGTCACCCCCGTGACTGTGCAAGGCGTACGGATACATCGCGGTCAGTGAAAGTACGAGTGCACGCTGTCGTAGTCGGCGACCGGTTCGCAAGCCCGTGTCGCATTGCTTACACGAAAACTGACGCAACCTTCTGGTTGCGTTCAGTCCGAGATTGTGCAACCGTTGGGTTGCTACAGGAGACCGGAGTCAGGGGGAAGAGATGATCGACCACAAGGTCGGGACGCGCGAGGAGTGGCTGGCGGCGCGGCTGGAGCTGCTCGAGGCCGAGAAGGAGCTCACCCGGCGCGGCGACGCCGTGGCCCGGCAGCGGCAGGAGCTGCCGTGGGTGCGGATCGACAAGGAGTACCGCTTCGACACCGAGGACGGGCCGGCGACCCTCGCCGACCTGTTCCGCGGCAGGTCGCAGCTGCTGATCTACCACTTCATGTTCGGGCCGGACTACACCGCGGGCTGCCCGTCGTGCTCCTCGATCGCGGACGGTTTCAACGGGTCCGTCGTCCACCTCGCGAACCACGACGTGACGCTGCACGCCGTGTCGCAGGCGCCGCTGGCGAAGCTGCTGGCCTACCGGGAGCGGATGGGCTGGACGTTCCCGTGGGCGTCGTCGGCCGGCAGCGACTTCAACTACGACTTCCGCGTGACGCACTCCGCCGAGGAGTGGCGGTCCGGCAGCGTGGAGTACAACTACCGGCAGATGGACGTCCGGCCGCCGGAGTCCGGGGAGATGCGCCCCGACGTGCTCGAGCTCGCCGGCGGGGTCGGCGTCGACTGGTCCACCTACCGGCAGCAGGGCCCGGGCCTGAGCGCGTTCGTGCGCGACGAGGACGGCGTCGTCCACCACACGTACTCCACCTACGAGCGCGGCGTGGACGCGATCTGGGGCATGTACCAGTGGCTCGACCGGGCGCCGCTGGGGCGCAACGAGACCGGCATCTGGTGGCGGCGCAAGGACGAGTACTGACCATTTTCGTGGGCCGCCCGATCGCTCAGGACCGCGCCTCGTAGGCCGCCCGGCTCGCCTCGATGTGCGGGACGTGCTCCATGGCCCAGCCGGCGAGGGCGAGCGCGGGTCCGATGAGGCTCTTGCCGGTCGAGGTCAGCGTGTACTCGACGCGGGGCGGGACCTCGGCGTGCACCGTCCTGGCGACCAGGCCGTCGCGCTCCAGGTGGCGCAGCGTCAGGGTCAGCATCCGCTGGGAGATGCCCGGGATCTGCTGGTGCAGGTCGGTGAAGCGGAGCGTCCCCTGGTCGAGGGTGGCCACGATCAGCAGGGTCCACTTGTTGCAGATCTGGTCGAGGATCGCGCGGATCGTCCGGCCGCCGTCGCCCCGGATCATGCAGGTGTGCTCGTACTCGGACATGACCATCCCTTGTGCGTCACGCACACGCGTGTGCCTTTTGTAAGCCCCTCAATAGTGACGCACCATGTGGTCACTTACGACTGGTAACCATCCTGGTGAGGGGCGCACATGGAGATCGCGTACTGGATCGTCGGCGGGCTGCTCGCGGTGTTCTACCTGTACGCCGGCGGCAAGAAGACCACGCAGAGCCAGGAGCGGTTGCTGCCGATGATGGGCTGGGTCGACCGGGTCCCGATGCCGCTCGTCCGGACGATCGGCGTGCTGGAGGTCCTCGGCGCGGCGGGCCTGATCCTGCCGCGGCTGACCGGGATCGCGCCGTGGCTGGCCGTCGCGGCGGCGGCGGGTCTGGTGCTGATCCAGGTCGGCGGCATCGCGGTGCACCTGTCGCGCGGCGAGGCCCGGCTGATCGGGCTCAACATCGGCCTGCTCGTGGCCGCGGCGGCAGCCGTCTGGCTCGCCTTCTGACATCCCCACCCTCCGCGGGCGATGACGTGGCCCGTGCGCGGGTGAATCGTGGGGTGGAACGAACATGAGAAGGAGGGGACATGGCGACGTTCTCAGCGAGACACGGCGGTGCGGTTCAGAAGTCGTCGCAGGCGGCGGCGGTGCCGTTCCGGCAGACCCTGGTGCTCGGCGTGGCCACCGCGCTGTTCGGGCTCGTGGTGCTCGTCTGGCCGGGCGAGACCCTGCGGGTCCTCGGTGCGCTGGTCGGCATCTGGCTGCTTGTCGCGGGCGTGATGCGGCTCGCGGCGGCCCTGACCGACCATCAGGCGGCGGGGCGGCGACTGATGACCGGCGTGGTGGGCGCGGCGATGGTGGTGGTGGGCATCGCGTGCCTGCGCGACGTCATCGCCGGCGTGACGGCCCTCGCGCTGATCGTCGGGCTGGCCTGGCTGCTGACCGGGCTGTCGGAGATCGGCATCGGGCTGATGACGCACGGCAGGACGCGGGTGTGGCTCACGACCATGGGCGTGGCCTCGCTGGTCGTCGGGCTCGTGTTCGTCATGTGGCCGGGCGCCACGCTCACCGCGATGGTGTTGCTGGCCGGGATCAGCGCGCTGGTGATCGGGTGCGCGGAGATCGCGTGCGCCTTCGTCATGCGCCGCGACGCCGCCGCGGTCCGGCCGGTGGCCCACCCGTAAACAAGCATGCACGTGCCGAGCAAGGCGGCCGCTCTCCTGTGGGGGAGCGGCCGCCGCGCTATTTCGACTCTGACTTGCGGGTGTGTGACCGGCTCGGCGTCTTCGCGGGCGTCCGCGCGTCGCCGGCCGGCTCGTCCTCCGCGTTGCCCTGCAGGACCTTCATGATCCTGGGGGCGAGCGCCTCCGCCAGGGCGGGTGCGAGCGCGTCGGCGAGCACCCCGGCGAGGGCCTCGGCCATGAGCAGCCGCTCCAGCGTCGAACCGCCCCGTGCCATGCCGCCCTGTGCCATGCCGGCCCGGATACTCTCCAGCAGGCCTCCCGGCATCGGGCCGCGGCCCCGGGCCCGGCCGGGGGCCTTCGTGATCTGTCCCTGGTCGGCGCTGTCGAGAATCTCCAGGATCAGTTCGTCGATGAGCGCCTCGACCTGCTGTGGCTGGTCGGGATCGTGTGGTGTCGACGATTCAGCCGCCACGATGGTGCCTCCCTTGAAATCGGCGAATATCCCGCCCCCGGCCGCGGTACGGCCGGGGACGGGACCGGGATGATCGGGTCAGTTGCGCGCCATCAGCGCGGCGAGCAGGAGTGGGTGCTCGACGATGTTCTTGCCCCGCCGCTTCCGCGAGGCGAGCGCGGCGAGCAGCAGCGGGTGCTCGATGATGCTGCCTTCGCTCTCCTCGCCGCGGCGGCGGGCGAGCATCGCG
>NZ_JBEXUD010000026.1:0-99912 GCF_040614215.1 Dactylosporangium sp. NPDC006015 | reverse complement strand
GAGCAGCAGCGGGTGCTCGATGATGCTGCCTTCGCTCTCCTCGCCGCGGCGGCGGGCGAGCATCGCGAGCAGCAGCGGGTGCTCGATCATGCTGCCTTCGCTCTCCTCGCCGCGGCGGCGGGCGAGCATCGCGAGCAGCAGCGGGTGCTCGATCATGCTGCCCTCGCCCTCCTCGCCGCGGCGCCGGGCGAGGGCCGCGAGAAGCAGCGGGTGCTCGAAGATGCCTTCGCCGCGCTCCTCGCGGCGGGACATGAGCGCGGCCAGCAGCAGCGGGTGCAGCGGGCCTTCCTCTTCGCGCTCGCTGGTCTCGGTGCGGCCACGCTCGGCAGTGGAACTGGTCATGGGTACTCCCTGATCAGCGATCCGTCGTCACGGGCCATGGCGTCGGCCCGTGCGCTTACGGGTTCCAGCATTCCGGCGGTGCGCGAGCACGCACCCCACCCGAGCGGCATGACAGTTCGTCCGGGCAGGCCGGACTGGGGCTGGCCTCGTTGTGGTGCAATCATCGGCGTGACCGTTGCGATCCTGGCCCGAGGGCAGAACACGGCGTTGCCGGTGGCGGCGTCGTACACCGTGGAAGTGAGCCACTCGGCGGGACCCGAGGTCGACCTGGTCGCGTTTCTGCTCGACGAGTCCGGCCGGGCCCCCGGCGACGAAGCGATGGTCTTCTACAACCAGCCCGGCGGGGCGGGGGCGCGGTGGATGCCGCCGCAGACCGTCGCCGGCGTCACCCGGCACCAACTCCAGGTCACCCCGGGCGGCTGGTCGGGCTCCACGGTCCGGGTCAGGATCGGCCTGACCGTCGCCGGTGGCACCTTCGCCGCGGTGCCGGGGCTGCGCGCCTCGGTGCACGGTCCGGACGGCGAGCTGTACGGCCTCGACCTCGGCACCCCCGACGTCCAGGACGCCCTCATCGTCGGCGACGTCTACCGCCACCGCGACGCGATCAAGGTCCGCTGCGTCGGCGACGGCTTCACCGACGGCCTGCGCGGCCTGGTCACCGACGCCGGCCTGACGGTCGACGAGGAGCCCGCGCCCCCGGCTTTCGCGCACCCACCGTCCTCGGCCGCTCCCGCCGCGGCTCCGGTTGGTTTCGCGCCGCCACCGCCTGCTCCGGCCGCGGCTCCGGTTGGTTTCGCGCCGCCACCGCCTGCTCCGGCCGCGGCTCCGGTTGGTTTCGCGCCGCCGCCACCGTCGGCGGGCCCGGCGCCTGCGGCGCCGGCCGTCGGCCTCACGAAGGCCAAGCAGATCAGCCTCGCCAAGCCCGCGCCCGGCGCGTCGAACGTCGACCTGCGCAAGTACGCCGTCGCCGTCTCCCTCGTCAAGAGCGGCCTCGACGGGCGCACGTTCCGCGTGGTGCTGGCCATCGACTGCAGTGGCTCCACGAAGAAGCTCTTCCGCAGCGGCGTCATGCAGCGCTCCCTGGAGCGGATGGTCGTGATCGCCGACCTCCTCGACGACAACGGCGAGATGGAGGTGTGGTTCTTCGGCGACTTCCCGGTCCGCTCCGCCCCGGTCCGCGTCGCCGACGCCCACGACTACCTCGACCGCCTGGCCGCCGACAAGAAGCGCGCCGAGGGCGGCAACTTCGAGCCCCGCGTCATGAAGGAGATCCTGGACTGGACCGCCGCCGAGCCGTCCCCCCACCCGACGCTCGTGCTGTTCTGGTCCGACGGCGGCGTCCACGCGGAGAAGCAGATCACCGAGCTGCTGGTCCGTTCGAGCGACCGCCCCGTGTACTGGATGTTCCTCGGCCTCGGCGTGGCCGACTACGGCGTCCTCGCCCGCCTCGACAACGTCCGCGGCGGCCTGGTCGACAACGCGGGCTTCATCCCGATCGACGACATCGACCAGTTCTCCGACGACGACCTGTACGGCCAGATCTTCGGCTTCGTCAGCCGCTGGCACACCGCCGCCGCGGCGGCCCGCATCCTGCCCTCATGAGGCGAACCGTAAGCACCCGGTAAGCACGCGGAGGCTGGCCGCGCGGAACGGATGGCCGGTTCACTGAAGCGCATGAGATGGAAGCTGGCCGTCCCGGCCGCCGTCCTCGTCGCCGTGCTGGGGTTCGGCCTGTACTGGTTCGCGCCGTGGCGCCTGTTCACCGACACCACCGTCCACGAGGCCCTGACGGCGCCGACCGGGCCGACCGCGACGGGCCAGGCGCAGGGCGGCGCCGTCGCGACGCAGAGCGGCACCGCGGCGCCGGTCGTCGTGGCGCCGGTCGTCGTGGCCAGCGGCACGTTCGTCACGCACGAGCACGAGACGTCGGGGACGGCGCGGCTGGTCCGGGCGGCCGACGGCACCCACCGGCTGGAGATCGCCGGGCTGAGCACCTCCGACGGGCCGGACCTGCGCGTCTGGCTCACCGACCAGCCCGTCGTCGCGGGCAAGGCCGGCTGGTCGGTCTTCGACGACGGCAGGTACGTCGAGCTGGGCAGGCTGAAGGGCAACAAGGGCGACCAGGCCTACGCGATCCCCGCCGGCACCGACCTCGCGAGCCTGCGCTCCGTGACGATCTGGTGCAAGCGCTTCTCCGTGTCGTTCGGGGCGGCGCAGCTCGCCTAGGCTGCTCAGTTGTGACGATCCGGGTGCTCATCGCCGACGACCAGCCGATGGTCCGCGACGGGCTGCGGCGGATCCTCGGCGCCGAGCCCGACCTGGACGTGGTCGCGGAGGCGGCCGACGGGGTGGAGGCGCTGCGGCTGGCCCGCGAGCTAGCCCCCGACGTGGCGCTGCTCGACATCCGGATGCCACGGATGGACGGGCTGACCGTCACCCGGCACCTCGCCGGCGGCCCGACCCGGGTCGTCGTGGTGACCACGTTCGACCTCGACGAGTACGTGTACCCGGCGCTGCGCGACGGCGCGTCCGGCTTCCTGCTGAAGCGGTCCGGCCCGGCCCTGCTGGTCGAGGCGGTCCGCGCCGCGCACGCCGGGGACAGCCTGATCAGCCCGTCGATCACGGTGCGGCTGCTGAAGCACGTCACGGGACCCCGCCCGGCCCGGCCCGCGCCGGTCGAGGCGCTGACCGAGCGGGAGCTGGAGGTGGCCGCCCACGTCGGGGCGGGCCGGACCAACGCGGAGATCGGCGCCGAGCTGTTCATCTCCGCCGGCACGGTGAAGACCCACGTCGCCGCCATCCAGCGCAAGCTCGGCGTCCGCAACCGCGTCGGCATCGCCGTCTGGGCCTGGGACACCGGCACCGTGGCGTGACGGCCGAGACCGGCGCGTCAGGTGACGAGCCGGTCGGCCCAGGTGGACGGGTCGAAGGGGGCGCGGGCCACCCGGATGCCCTCGGCGATCGTCAGGAGCGCCGGGCTCGTGTACGTGCCGGTGCCGGCGATGTGGATCCGCAGGCCGTTGACGTCGGGGAACTCGACGGAGGGGCGGAACCGGTCGTCGGTGAAGACGGCCGCGGGGCGGCCGCCGATGGTCAGGGTGGGTGCGGCCGAGGTGGCCGACAGGCCGACGCGCATCATCGAGATCTCGGCGCGGTCGACGGTGTTCTCGCCGGCCCAGAGGGTGGCGAAGAGCAGGCGGCCGGGGAGGTCGTTGCCGGCGAGGGTGGTCTCGCAGCCCAGCAGTCCGGCGCCGGCCGGTAGGGCAGTGAGCTGGACGGGCGCGGCGCAGCGCAACGTGACGTCCAGGCGGACGCGGGCCTTGATGCGCGCGGCGTCGGCGGTGGCGGCGTCCTCGGCGAAGAGCTGCGCCCACACGCCGGGAACCGGCTGCCAGCGCTGGTAGTAGAAGCGCTGCATGGGGCCGGAGGTGAAGACGAAGAGGCCGTCGCCCCGGTCGGTGGCGGTCGGCAGGTGGCCGGCCGGGTCGCGGTTCTCGTCCTCCAGGAGCCGGTCGAGGAGGGCGGTCGTCTTCGCCAGGGACACCTTGTAGGTCGCGCCGTCCCGGGCGAACTCGATCGTCTCGACACCGCCGGTCGAGCGCCACGTGGTGTACGGGGACACCACGCTCCACTCGTCGACGGTGAAGTGCAGCAGGGCCGGGTCGGTGCCGATCCTCGACGGGTCGGCGCGCACCGCGACCGCGGGCAGGCCGGGGACGGACCAGCCGCCCGGCGGCGGGTATCTGATCCAGTCGGCGCCGGCACTCTGGGACGCCTGCGCGGCCGGCCCGGGCACGCCCGGGGACCGCGAGACGGTGACCGCGCCGGCGGCGGCGACGACCGCCACGAGCGCGACGCCGCGCACCGCATAGGCGCGGGCCCGCAAGCGGCGGCCCCGGCGGGCGGCGGCGTCGGCGAGGGCGGACGTGTCGACGACGTCGCCGTCGTGGGCGCCGAACGTGGCCGCCAGGTCCTGTTCGAGCTGGGTGCTCATGAGACGCTCCGGGATGAAGAGGGCTGGTGACGGGCGCGCAGGGTCGTGAGCGCGCGCAATGCGGTGGTCCGGACGGTGACGGCCGAGCAGCCGAGGATCTCCGCGATCGCGACGTCGTCGAGATCCTCGTAGTAGCGCAGGACCAGGACCGCCCGCTGGCGCACCGGCAGGGCGAGGACCATCCGCCACAGGGCGTCCCGCTCGGCCACCGCCACCCCGATGTCGGGGGCGGCGGTGGGCGCGGCGACCAGCGCGACGGTGACCTCGCCGCTGGAGCGACGGCGCCACCAGGAGGTGTTGGCGTTGACCAGCATCCGGCGGACGTAGACGTCGGGGCGCTCCGCCGCCGACACCCGCCGCCACTGCACGAACGCCTTGGCCAGGACCTCCTGGACCAGGTCGTCGGCCCGGTGCTCGTCGCCGGTCAGCAGCCGGGCGAAGCGCACCAGGGCCGCGCCCCTGCCGTGCACGAACTCCTCGAACGTCACCCCCAACAGACGCTTCCACGGCCGCCGAATGTTCTGACGGTCCGGAAGAAGAACACGATTCCCAGCAGCGCCAGCGCCGAGGCCGCGACCAGAGCCGGCGGCGGGCCGCCCGAGGGCAGGGCGCCCATGAAGTCCACCGCCGCGACGTCGTTGATCAGCATGTACCAGAGGATCGTGTAGACCGCCTGGAAGGTGCGTGCGGCGCCGGTGAGGGTGCCGAGGGCCAGGGCGAGCGCCGGGATGAACAGCGCGCCGGCCGTCCAGGCCGCGAGGCCCGCCCGGTCCGCCTCGACGGCCATCCGGATCGCCGGTGGCGCGGCGGTGCCGGCCGTCAGCAGTACACCCGCGGCGAACTCGGCGAGAAGGCGCCGGCGCGGACCGGGATACGCCGCGAGGATCGCCCCCGCCTCGCGCCGGGTGCCCAGCCGCGACCACAGGATCACCGGCCAGATCCACACGACGGCGAGCACGGAGCCGGGATCGACCGGGGAGGCGAGCGCCAGCAGGGCCAGCAGCGCCGCACCGGTCCACCACCACCATGGCGTGCCCCGTAGCAGGACGCGGAGCTCGGCGAACGGCAGCCGCACCGCGGACCCGGTCACCACGGCCGGCGTCTGCGGGAGTCCCTTGTAGACGGTCCTCGGCTCGCCGGCGGAGACCGCCGCTGCGGGGCCACGGGTCGCGATGTCGAAGCGGTGGAACCACAGCGCCGGCAGCAGGGCCACGGCCACCGCGAGCAGGGTCAGCGCGACCCGGCCGGCCGCGAACGGCGGATCCAGCGGCAGGCCCGGCCAGTCGAACGTCCGAAGTGGAGCGTCCACGTACATCAGACCCAGGCCGAACGAGTCGGACGTCGCCGGCATCGTGCCCGCCAGCTGCGATACACCGATCCCGCCGAGCGGCGCCGACGCGGACTGGCCGCCGATGGCGCCGACCATCCACACGAAGCACCACAGGATGTTGCCGAAGCCGGAGCGCAGCACCGGCGTCGCGTCCCACAGCAGCGCCGCGGCGGCCGTCACGGCCAGCATCGGCAGCGCCAGGAACACGAACGGCGTGAGCAGCCCCACGAGGTCGACGGTCCGCGACTCGCCGCGCAGCAGCTGGAGCGCGAGGGCGGTGACGGCGAGCGTCGCCGCCATCGAGCCGAGCACCAGCAGGTTGCTGGCGAACTTACCGGCCAGATACACCGGCGTGCGCAGCGGCGACGCCGCGAGCAGTTGGCCGACCCCGGTGCGGACGTCGCGGGCGACGGCGTCGCGGACCAGGTAGAACCCGACGAACGTGAGCCACAACGCGCTGGTCAGGGCGGTCACCAGGCCGACATAGGCGCTGGTGTAGGTGCCGCGGAAGCCGCCGGCGTCGAGCACCACCCAGCGGGCGTCGGTCGGCGGCACCGCCAGCCAGCCCAGGCCGACCGCCGAGATCAGCATCACGAGGTACGCGGGGCGGCGCACCCGCTCCCGGAAGTCGGCGACCGCGAGCCCGATGACGGCGGTCACCGGGTCACCGCCAGGTAGGCGTCGGAGAGGTCCGGCGCGACGGGGGTGGCGTCCGGGGCGGGGCGCTGCGTGGCGAGCACCCGGACCCTGACGTGGCCGCCGGTGCGGATCTGCCTGGTCACCGGCATGCGCTGCTGGACGCCCGGCAGGTCGGCGGGGTCGACCGGCAGCTCCCACACGTGCCCCGCGACGCTGCGCACCAGGTCGCCGGGGTCGCCGTCGAACCGGATCCGGCCGGCGGCCATGACGACGATCCTGGTCGCGACCGACTCGACGTCGGAGACGATGTGCGTGGACAGCAGCACGGACCGGTCCGCGGACAGGTCGCTCAGCAGGTTGCGGAAGCGCACCCGCTCCTCGGGGTCGAGGCCCGCGGTGGGCTCGTCGACGACGATGACCCGCGGGTCGGCGAGCAGCGCCTGCGCGATGCCGACCCGGCGCAGCATGCCGCCGGAGTAGCCGCCGAGGGGGCGCTTCGCGGCGTGGGCGAGGTTGACGAGGTCGAGCAGCTCGCCGACGCGGGCGCGGGCGGAGCGGTGCGAGAGGCCGCGGACCGCCGCCAGGTAGGTGAGGAACTCTTGGCCGGTGAGGTGCGGGTACACGCCGAAGTCCTGCGGCAGGTAGCCGAGCGCTCTTCGCAGCGGGGCGGGCCTGGTGACCGCGTCGGCGCCGTCGAAGCGGACCTGCCCCCGGGTCGGCCGGGTGACCGTCGCCGCGATGCGCAGCAGGGACGACTTGCCCGCGCCGTTCGGCCCCAGCAGCCCTACCAGGCCGGGCCCGAGCCGCAGCGTCAGGCCGTCGACCGCGCGCTTCTGCCCCTTGTAGACCTTGGTGATGTCGATCAGCTCAAGCATGGGTCCAGCCTCGCGGTCGCACGTGGTGGGCACATCTGCCGAACGGGAGAGACGGCGCCCCCCATTTGGGGGTGGGATGTCGTAGCCTGTTGCCGCTTCCACGGGAGGAATGAACCATGGCCATCTCGGCTCAGCAGCAACAACAGGCCGCGCAGCTCACCCCCTGCCGGTTCTGCAACAACGTCCCGACCGCGCAGACCAAGTTCCGCGGGCACCGGGGCCTGATCATCATGATGCAGTTCCGTCACGTCGACGGGCCGTTCTGCCGCGACTGCGGCATGGCCACGTTCCGCGAGATGACGTCGAAGACCCTCATCCAGGGTTGGTACGGCTACGGCTCGTTCTTCATCACGCCGTTCGTCGTGCTCTGGAACATCATCAACCGGCGCAAGGTCGCGAACCTCGCGCCGCCGCAGCCCTCGCCGTACGGCGGCGCCCGCCAGCCGATGAACCCGGGCAAGCGGCTGCTCGCCCGGCCGATCAGCATCATCGGACTGCTCATGCCGTTCATCCTGGTCTTCGCCGCCATCCTGCTCATCACACTCACCAGCGACGCGTGACCTCACCGGCTGGCAGGTGACAGGTCACCTGCCAGCCGTCGCCCCGCGGCCCCGCGTGCAGCTCGCCGCCGAGCGCCTCGACCCGCTCCCGCAGGCCGGCGAGCCCGCTCCCGCCACCGTCCCTGACCGCCGTCGATCCGCTGCGGTCGTTGACGATCACCAGCCCGACCCGGCCGTCCGCGACGCTCACGGTCACCGTCACCTCGGTCGCGGCCGGGGCGTGCCGGCGGACGTTGGTCAGCGCCTCGATCACCACGTGATAGGCCGCCTTCGAGGCCTCGGCCGACATCGCCGGGATTTCCGTCATGTACAGATGTGCCTCGGCGGGACCGGTCGCACCGAAGCGCTCCACCACCTCCGGCAGGTCCCCGACGCCCAGGACGCGCTGCGACGCGGGCCCCCGCAGCGTGCTGACCATCCGGTCCATCCCGTCCAGGGCGCGCAGGCCGGCCGCCTCGATCTCCGGCAGGCCCGCCGCCTGCGCCGCGATCACGATCCCGGTGACCTCGTGCGCGACCAGGTCGTGCAGGTCCCTGGCCAGGTCGAGCCGGTGCGCGCGGCGGGCCCGCTCCTCGGCCTCGCGCCTGCGGTGGTCGCCGAGCCGCAGGTACAGCCCGGCGCCGGCCACGCACACCGTCGCCCCGAACGCGCCGCTCACCAGCAGCACCGACGCCTCGACCCGGTCGCCCGGCACGTGCAGCGACATCCGCAACGGCAGCGCCGTCATCGCCACCCCGACGGCGACCCCGGCGGGCGCGGGCGCCCGCCGGGCGAGCACCACCAGCAGGACCCCCAGCCCCACGAACTCGAACGGCGCCCACAACGCCGCCGGCTCCGGCGCCCCCCGGTACACCACGTCGGCGAGCACCGACCCCGCGGCGACGGCCATCGCGGGCCGCGGCGCCCGGGCGAGCGCTGCGACGGCGACGGCGGCGAGCGCGGCCGCCCCGGCCACCACCCCCGCGCCCCCGGTCCGCGGCAGCGCGCACAACCACAGCGCCCCGACCGGCAGCACCAACAGGACCAGCAGGAGCACCTTCGCCCGTTTTCCGGGCCCGGCCCACCCCTCCCGCTGCCGGCCCATAGCAAGCGAGAATAGTGCTTCGCGCGAGGCGTGATGCCGTACTTCATCGTGCTGCTGCTGACGCCGATCTGCGTGGCGATCGCACTCCACCGCCGCTTCCCGGACGGCCCCACCGAGGACGCCCCGCTGCGCCTCCTGCGCTGGCCGGCCGGTCTGGGTCTCCCCGCAGCGAGCCGAGTTCGGCGACCTCGCCCACCTCGACGGTCGCTGGGCCCGGCTGCGCTTCGCGCTCGGCTGCACCGGCGCCGCGCTGGTCATGCCCCCTTGGGGCGGGGCCGCCGGTGGGCTCTGGGCTCTGACCGGCACCGCCGCGGCCGCCGTCGCCCTTGCCGCCGGCCGGACCGTGGCTGGATCGCCCTCCCGTCCTCGACATCACCTGCGCCGGGTTCCTGCTCGGCGCCAGCGCGCTGCTGTGCCGCCCCGGCATCGCCCTGCTGCACCTGCTCTACGCCACGGTCGCGGTCGCCGTCCTCGGCGGCGGCGGACCACCCGACGAGGACGGCGGCTTCACCGCCCGCGGCACGGTCACCGACCGCCTCGCCAACAACATCGTCGACCTCGCGGTCGGCACCCTGCTCATCGCGATGGTCGGCTGGGCGGCCGCCGCCCTCGCCGGCAACCTGCCATCCATTGCTCGACGCGGCGGGATCAGCGGAAGGAGCGGCAATGGCGGACGTGTCGGTCGAAGTACCTTCGCCCCTGAGTGACTGCATCACCTACTGCGAGGTCGAGTGCGTCACCGCGTGCTGCGGGATCGATGCCATCTCCACCGACCCCGCCCTCGTCGAGGCGTGGTGCCGTCAGGCGGGGGAGCGCGTGGTGACCGAGGCCCGGCTGCAGCTCGCCGAGCTGATCGAGCTGGCCGAGGACCGCACGCACCGCGTCACGTCGACCTTCCTGAACTGCCACACACCCACCGAAGCCGCCCGGCGCGAGCTGCTGGACTTCCTGGCCGCCCTCGACACGGCGCTGACGGCCTGCGACACACCATGAACCTCAGCGCGGCTCCTCCGCCAAGGCGCCGCACCAGTTCAACGAAGAGGTGGCGACGCACCTCGACAAGGTGGCGCGGAAGGCTAGTGGCACGCAAGATCAGGAAGAACGTGCCATAAGCCTGTGACCTGGTGCCCCCGGCAGGATTCGAACCTGCGACACACGGTTTAGGAATTCAGGTCGATCAAGCGAGGCGCGGTCACTCACCTGCGGTGACCTGCGCCTCGCTGGCTTGCCTACTCCCGCTGAATACCCGTGATTGACCGCTGTTGACCCTGAGACCGGGCACGCAACGGGCACGCCGGCCGACCTGCTTCCGCGCTACGCCCTCAGCGCTGAAGCTCCTCCGTACACCCGTCATGCACCCCTGGGAAGCGGGCCGCCGGCGGGGGTGCCTCGTGCGCGCGGAGGGTGAGGGCCGCGCGGACGCTTGGCGCCCCCGTCGGCGGTCTGCTTGGCTTCGCCTGCGTGGCGGGAGTGCGGAGGAGTGGCCCCCTCCGGGACCCTGAGGCCCGCCGGGAGGCAGAAGCGCAACTACACGCGGAGGGCAACGCTGCGGGAGCGACGGTCTGTAGCCCCACGGACGTCGCGGTAGCTCAGATTGAAATGAGGTGCTTCGACTGCTACAGGCATCCCGCCTCGCGCCTTTGGCTTGTCTGGCTGCCCTTCTCAGGCGCTCTCCGTACGGCTCGGACGTGGTGCCCCGGGCCGGGCGGGCTTCCGGCGCCGGCGCTTGCGCCGGGCGCCGTTTGCACGCCGAGCCGGGTGTCCACGTCCGAGCCTGCGCCGAAGGCGCCTTGATCTAGTACAGCCAAATTCGGCAACGATCGAGCTCGAAATAAGCTTCGACGGCCGTGTCGAAACTGACAGTACGCAGGGCAGCGTCTACGGCATAAGGTCATTGCCGCGCTGGGTGTGACACATACCCCTTTTGTCTTGGATACATCGGCGTCTGGCTGCGCGGTGTGCAGTATTCCAGCAGATAAGTTCCGCCGCGGCCTGCAACGGCCAAGAGGGGCTCGGTCGGATGCCAAGCGCAAGAGTAGGCTGATTCCGCGAGGTATAGCGCTGCAATGCAAGTCATAGTCTCGAGATTCCAGATTCTAACCGCTCGGTCCTCGCCAACTGTCGCAAGCAAGCTGCCACTCGGAGAGAAATCACAGCCACGAACGGGCGCGGTATGGCCATGAAGCTGACGAATGACAGTGCCGGCAATTGGGTCCCATAGTCTTACCGATCGGTCTTCGCCTCCTGAGGCGAAACGTTGTCCATCTGGGGAGAATGTGCAGCAAAAGACTTCGCCTTGATGGTCGGCAATTCTTCTTCTCGGACGACAGGCTGGGGCGTTCCAAAATCTAATAGCTCCAGCTGAGTCGCCTGTAGCAAGTAGTGCGCCATCTGGAGAGAAGGCGCATGTATTGACGGAGCCATCTACGGTCCCGGAGAGTCTCAATGTGCTGTGATCGTCCAGATTCCAAACGTAGACTTCGCCTTGGTCGTTTGTCGCAACGAGCTGCTTTCCATCCGGAGAGAACGTACAACTGTGAACGACTCCTGGGATAGCAAACGTGCTGGTGAGGCCGCCGTCCACAGTGCTCCAAAGATTCACGTCGCCATGGCCGGTAGTCGCCACCGTCGCAGCGTCGGGAGCAAACGCACAGGCTTGGATCGGTATTGTGTGTGCACCAAGTACGCGATGCACGCCACCGGTGGCTACGTCCCAGAGATGAGCTCGCCTACTCAGTCCTGAGGTGCCAGAAGTCGCAGAGGCCAGCACTGCACCGTCAGCAGAGAAGGCAACTCCACGTGCTGGCGTACTGTGCTCGTTGGGATATGGGCCCAACGTTATTTGGGATAGCTTCCACAGGCGCATTGAAGTATCGTGGCTTGCTGTCGCAAGGATGGAGCCGCTTGAGGAGACTGCGCAATCACTGACCCACTCGGTGTGCCCGAAGAACACCTTAAATTCCGTGCGGGTGTCAATGCGCCACAACCGTGCGGTTTTGTCGTTGCTCGTCGTAACTAGCCATTCGCCATTCGGCAAAAAGGCGCAGGCCGTGACCGCAGTGGTGTGGCCTCGCAGGGTGGTGATCTGTAAGCCTGTAGATACATCCCAAAGGCGGGCGGAACGATCAGTGCTGGCGGATGCGAGCAAGGCGCCATTAGGCGAGAATGCGCAGTCCCATACTGCTTGTCGATGACCCGCCAACATCAGATGAAGTTGGCCCGTGCGGACTTCCCAAAGGCGTACGGTCTTGTCGGTGCTGGCCGTTGCCAAGAATCGGCCGTCTGGCGAGAACGTACATGAATTAACGCTGTTGGTGTGACCCGTCAGGATCCGCTTCGATTGCCCGGACACGGCATCCCAGATTCGGACGGCCTTATCCGTACCAACAGTAGCAATGAGGCTTCCATCGGGTGAAAATGCGCAATCCATTACTCGCCTTGTGTGGCCACGTAGTACTGCTATTGACATGCCCGTATGTCTGTCCCAAATGCGGGCAGTCCCGTCATCGGATGCGGAGGCGATCTTAGTTCCGCATGGAGATACGATACAGCTGTTCACGCAATCACTATGGCCGAATATCGTCAATTGCAGGGCCCCAGTGCTTACGGCCCACACTCGCAGTGCTCCATCAGTGCTCGCCGAAATTACGGCGGCTTCATCTGGCGTAAAGGCGCAGTCGGTAATTATGCTGCCGGGCACCTCAATGGAGCGCGTCAACCCTCTGTCGTGCATATCGGGAAGAGCCCACCGGCTTTTTAGATATGGGCGCCGGAGAGTGCGAAGATGACTCTCTGCCAATACTGAAAGTGTCTCGTAGCCGACCAAGCGGCTCGCGATCGTCACGCCAAGTGCTGCTGGAGGCTCGGTGGGGATCAGCAAGTGCGAAATCCTGCGCAACTCTTCCACGAGCAGCGCAGCCTTCGGCCCACCAACGCGGTTGAGGTCATCCTCGACATGCAGGGTCGATCCGCACGCCATGATCGATGCTTCAACCCATCGAAGATCGAGCGCCAGTGCTGACGCCTCATCAGCACGGTCAGCTTCAATCAGGTGACGTACCAGCTGGGTCCAGAGAAATGTCAGTTCACGCGGCAGGGACCACCAGACGATCTCATTTGCATCGTTCGTTCGTATCACCGCTGCCACTTCATCGACGAATCGGCGATGAACGGCCTGGTGTTCTGCAGCCGTTCGTTGGGTAATGAGGTACGACCGAATCACGTCGTGCAGCAAGACTCGAGGACCTGCAGCGTCTAGGCGGTAATCGGCGACGAGGCCCAGGCTCGTTAGCTCCTCACAGAGCCCTTCCGTGTCGCGACCTGCCCACAACAGGGCGAGCGCATCGAGTGGGATTTCGAGATCCTCGGCGAAGATGACAAGATCAAGGTAGCGCGCCTTATCGGCATCGTCGAGTAGGTCGAGACTTGCTCTGATGGTCGTCGCTACGGCCTGGTTTCGGTGGGCGGGACGCCGTGGATCAAACGTCGCCGGGCCGTTTGCGGCTAGCCGATCAATCACCTGCGCCACGGCGATCTCGGTTGGCAGTCCGCGGCTGATGCGTACTCTCAACGCGCCGTTGACGAGGTTTAGCAGTACAGGCCAATATCCAGTAAGTTTCACAAGTCGCTGCGTTGCGATGGCGGCAAGCTCCGAAATCCCCCACTCAACCAGTTCAACTGCCTGCTCGGATGTCATCGCATCAACGTTGACCCGCGTGGATGACTGAGGGAAGAGATCCGGAATCCTGGTCGTTACGAGGCGGGTACATCGGCGTCCACCGAACCGAAAATGCCGAAGTCTCACTTCATCCCATACGTCATCGATGACCAGCAAGACAGGGCGCTCAATGGCGTCGAGTCGCTGTCCTAACTCGGTGCCCGCCGAGTCTGGGTTGGCCAGCGTGGGGCGTTCTCCAGACAATCTGTAGGACAAGTCGTTGATCTGTTCGGCGACATTAGCATCAGTGGTTTCGTTGCCGACGGTCACCCACAATATGCCACCGCTAAACCGTTTCTGTATTTCGGGTTGATGGCAGACCCACGCCGCTAGGCGGGTCTTGCCAAATCCGCCAGCACCATACAGACCTGTCACCGCGATGTCACCACCGTCAGCTTGGAGCACCGCCTCTAGGAGATCTACGCCGAGCTGTCCCCTGTCGATCATTCGGTCCAGCGGCGGCGCCATGTTTGGAGGCGCGTGCAGACCTGTTCTGTCACCGTGTAGATCGGCAATAGCCTGGCGGAGCGCGGCGACCGTGGCTTCTGCCACCGTTGATGCATGCTCTACGCGAGCGCTTATAGCCTCTAAACGGTTCAACGGAAGCTTGAACGAGTCAATCAGCAGTGTCTCTAGTTGCCGATCATTCTTAATGCCGCCGAGCGCCGCCAGGGTGTGAGCATCGTCGCCTTCACGATCAGCCTTCCAGCGGCGAAGTAGATCAGCGGGATACATTGATGTTCCATTTAGTCGATCATCGACCTCGCTGTGGTGAGGCGTACACAGAAGCAGCAGGTTTCCAAACGACTCGCGCTCCTCGGCGGGCAAGTCGGCACGATACCTGGCAGACCCTTGTTTCACGCCATGAATGTGTGCAATCTGCGCGTTCTTTTGGTACCTGCCCGGAGCGACCTCGGCGACCACGGGCTCCGCGCAGCCCGGTGCATAGCAGGTGTTGTGGCTAAGAGCCCACAGCGCAGCCTGAACCGCATCGGGGATGTGCGCCCGTCCCGACCTGCTATTCGATCGCATCTGGCGTTCTCGCTCCCTGGCCGACTATGCACCAGCACGGACCCATCATCGCTAGATGAGCAGCTGCGTGCTTTTTCTGGACCTCATAGTATAAGCCGCTATTTAAAGCCGTCAGCGTTTAGTGCGGAGCGCTGACGGTACCCAAACCGTCCTGACGGACGCATACGAAGGGCTTTCGGGGATAGTGGTCGCTGCGGTATTCAACTCGGTACGCCCACGCGCCACGCCCTGAGCGGTGTGCAACGCGCTCGTTTACTCCATGCCGAGCGGCACAGATGCGCAGGTCGACCATCGGTAGGTGGACCCTTCTCGACGTAGCAGGACGAGTTCAGCAGACATTGTAGTGACGCTAACGGTCGGAAGACCTCGGAGCGGTTCGACTCTCGCTATCAACGATTTGGCGGACTCGTTGCTGTTGCAGTACGCCACGCCGATGTGAGGACGGAAAGCGGCTTCATCGTTGAGGCAACTGGCAGAACCCGCTGCGACAAGCTGGCGATTCAGTTCGAGCACGGGCTCCCAAGGTGTGACGGTGAGGCGGACGGCGCCGGGTGAGCCAGCGAGCGGTCCAGCCGTCAACGTGAACGGCCGCAGCGACGTGCATAGGTCGGTTGCGCGTCCGACGGTTTCCTTCACCTCCGCGGGGGTGATCTGGTCTTCCCAGGCCAGTTTCGCCATGGTGAGGTGCAGGGCATCGAGCGGGACGGGATCGAGGTACGGCAGCTGTAGTCGGCTCTGGCACTGTTCGGCAAGGCTGCGCAGCGGGGCAGAGTCCCATGTCAGATACCAGTAGTACGCCTGGCGGCCTGGTGTCCATGCTGGACGGTCCCAGTGGTTCTGCATCGTGGTGAGCGAGGAGAAGCGGTCCCAGTCCTCCTGCTGTCGGCTCATAGCAAGCGAGGATAGTGCTCGATGCTCAGCGCCGTTCGACCGCGCGGAGCGTCTCGGCGGCCTCGATGAGCGCGGCCGTGCCGGACCAGCGCGACGCGGCGTCGATGCACTCTCGACTGCGCTTGAGAACAGACAGGATCGGCCGCTCCGCCGACAGGGTTAGAGCTTCGACGACCAGGCGGGCGGCCTCGTCGGGCTCCGGCTCGTTGGCCAGGATTAGCGCCTTGGCGATGTCGAGCCGGACGAGTGATTGGCTCCAGCGAGACTCGGAAGCTTCGAAAATCGGCATCACCTGATCAGCGAACTCGCGGACGCGATCCGGCAGGCCGAGATCGACGTATGCGGTCGCGGCGTTCGATGCCGTGCGGGCGTTGCTGTACAGCCCGAACGAGATACACGATGACACCCCGGGTGGTGTCGCGTGCTGCTCTGCAAGGCGGTAGGCGCGTTGAACGGCTTCATCGACACCTCGGACGTCGCCAAGCTTGCCTAGGGCGCGAGCTTCGCCGTTGCTGGCGAGGCGGATGGCCTGCGGCCCGTTTTTGGCGTACCGCTGGCCGTCGCGCGCGAGGTCGACCGCGGTGCGGTAGTCGCCGACGTAGTAGGCGCAGAAGCTCTGCGTGCCGCGTGCCCAGGCTTGGAGGTCGGTGGACCTGGCGAACTCGCCGAGCTGGAACGCCTCCTCGCTGTACGCGCTGGCTGCGCTGAACTTCCCGAGGTTGACCGCCATGTAGCCGAGCAGCCCGGACAGTTTGCCGGCGATGAGGTAGAGCTTCTCGCGGTGGTGCGGGCGCTGTGATCCGTCCAGGGCGCGTTGTACCTGCTGGCGCTGGAGGACGACGTAGTTGACGAGAGGCTCGGGGCCTTGCTGCTCGTACAGCTCGACAATCGAGTCAATGGCGTCGTCGAACTCGGCGGTCACGTGGTCGTCGGTGTTCGACATGGTCAGACGCTGCCTGCGCTCGGCGATGTCAAGCGGCGACTCAAACAGCGCGTCGACACTGGCCGAGCTCGCGCTCTTGGCAGCCGGCGGCTTCGCCGTATTTGACATGGCGAGGTGCTGTTCAGTCACGCCGTACAGGGTGCAGATCAACCGGCGATAGCGTCGGTCTGGGGCCTTGACGTCGCGCTCCCACTTCGACACCATCTGCCGGTCGATGCCGACTCGCTCTTTGAGGTCTGTCCAGGCCAGGGCGGCGAGCTTGTCGACGAACTCCTGTTGCGTAAGGCCGTGCTGCTCACGGAGCAAACGGAGACGTTCGCCGAAACTCGTGCTGTTCATGCCCGTCCTCCCCGACGCTTGCACTCAATGTAGCTGCCCGAACACAGCGTGGACAGCGCCGGGACTACGAACGGGACTACAAGGGGACTACAGCGCGGACCTCCTATGTACATAGGCGATTTCGGATGCTTGTCGTGTGTCTCAGACGGGTGTCATGGCGGTATGTACTGATGGCCTGCCTGCTCAGTGCCGGGCCTGTGAGGGTCGCGGCTGGCGAGTGTCGACGGCGCTGCGGACGCTGACGACGACCGAGGGTCCGCGCCTGTTCGTGCGGAAGACCTGCCCCGACTGTCTTGGCGTGCCGAGCCAGTACCGCTCGTCCGAGACCATTCAGGCCGATTGAGACAGGGCGGGTGACGGAGGCAGGGAAGTGCGAGAAGCACAGTTCTATGTCGCAGCAACGCCAGTGGCGCCCCAGGCCGACCTCGACCTGGATGTCCGGACGATGCGGTCGTGGCTGGCGGTCGATGACGACGGTGCCCCGGTCCTGGTCATCAAAGACGATGACGTCACCGTGGTCGTCGACTTCGGGCTCGGCGGCTCGTGGGACCACGCGATCCGTGCCGCGGAACGCCTCGGAGACTCGGCGCTGGCGTACGCATCGAAGCTGCGCGAGGTGATGGCTGCTCAGAAGGTATCGCCGCCCGACCAGGGGCTGGCGGATGACAAGGAGGAAGCATGCAGGTGAGCAACGGCGGCGTGATCGTCGACATCGAAGGTGCCGGGGGACGGTGAGTTCAACCTGGTTGGATAGCGGCCCTGGCTCGTCATGGAAGGACGCAGGTGGCCCCTTGATGCTCGTAACACCAAGGGACCGCCGTCCATCGTGACATCCCCGGGCTCGCCTGGAACACGTGGAAGGGCGGCGCAGCATGATCGTGCAAGACGACCTTCGCGATGACGCGCTCCGGTTGGAGATCGCCATCGCACTTCTCCCTCTCGTCGGCCGCGTCACGCGACTCGACGACGACATTGCGGTCGGCCTCCGGGGTAACCGGTTGACCGACCAGGACGACCGGCGGCTCGTGATCGACGACGCCGCGCGACGCTGGGAGTCGCTCGACTCCAGCCAGCAGCGTTGGTACGGCGACAGCGCGCGAACGGCCCTGTACGAGTACGCGTGCGAGTACGTCGAGACGGTCGAGGCCGGCGCGCCTGGTGTCGACGAGGTCGACTCACGCAGCTACGAAAGCGCGATGGAAGCGTTGTGGCGCAAGCACATCGACGCTCTCCGCGCATCTGTCGCGAGCTGATGGATCGGGCCTCGGCATCGCCTGGTGCCGGGGCTTCGCCGCGTCGTGCTCGTCGGCTAACTCCTCATGGAGGTTCGACAGCGCGGCGCTCTCACAGTTAAGGTCTTGACAAGCTATGTTGTCGTCTTTGAATGGTGGGTCTCCGTGCCGATCGAGTACAGACCTCCCAAGTACATAACCATCGTCAACGCGCTGCAGGCCCGTATCGAGGACGGCACGTACGCGTCCGGCGAGATGCTGCCCAGCGAGACCGCGTTGATGGGCGAGTTCGACACGTCCCGGCCCACGGTCGTGCGGTCTCTGGAGATCCTGCGGCAGGCCGGCTGGATCGACACGCAGCAGGGCAAGGGTCGGTTCGTCCGGTCGAAGCCTGCTGAGCCGCGATCGTTGCCGGCGCACGCTGCGTCACTGCTGGCTGGCGAGGCGGAGGGTCGGATCCGTGTCCTGGACGTCGCCGAGGTTCCAGCTCCGGCGCGGGCAAGCGCTGCGCTGAACATCGACGAGGGGTCACCAATCGTGGTGCGGCGTCGTCTGGTCAGCATCGACGGGCTTGGTCCGGTCGAGCTGGGCGCGGCATACGTACCGGTCCAACTGGCTGTGGGCACCGCCGTCGGTTCGGCTGAACCGCTGTCAGAAGGCTTGCTGCGGCACCTGTCGGTGCGCAAGGGTCTGCACTTCGATCACGTGACCGAACGCATCTCTGCACGTCCGGCGACGACCGACGAGTGCAAGCTGCTTGAGGTTGACGAGGGCGGCTGGCTGCTGACGGCATTGTTCTCGGTCTACACGCGGGCGGGGCAGCCGGCGTTCGCGCTCGATGTCGCTGTGCCGCCGTCGCGGCATGAGTTCGAGGACTCGTTCCCGATTACCTAGCCGGGATGCCCGCATTACTTCAATGTGGGCATCTCGTCAAACTTCGATCCCTGGGCACTTAACAAGCTAGGTTTCGTCGCTACACTTAAGTCACACATAACAAGTTAAGCGGTTGTCTGAGAGGATCAAGCGTGGCACTCAAAGGTGGTAGTCGGTTCTCGATCCGGTTCGAGGACGTGTTCCCCGCGGGGTGCGTGCTGGTGCCGGACTCGATCGTCGAAGCGCAGGACTACAACGAGGTGACCAAGGCCCGCACTCCTGCGCTGGACAAGCTCACCGGCCAGCGGGTGTGGAGTGTCCGCGTAATGGACATGGACCCCGACCTCGCCGGGCGGGCACGCGAGGTGGCGGTCAAGGTGTCCGCACCCGTGCAGCCGGTCCCGGACAATGGTGCGCCGTTCGCGCCGGTCGAGTTCGAGGGGATGACGGTCACGCCGTACGTCGGTCCGACCGGTCGGCTCGCGTACTCGTACCGGGCGGCGGGGTTCCGATCCTCGACGCCTGCGAGGAAAGCGGCTTAAGAACAACAGCGCGGGGCGGTCTGTATGCCGTAGGAAGCCGGACCGCCCCGCTGCCAACCAAGCCCATTGCTGAGGTGTGGAAGGCGGGTTTCATCATGCCCATTTCTGGGCGGCGTCGCCAAGCCTGCCCCGGCCAACTCCTGCTGCTCATGCCTGTTGCGCGCGATGCGCGGGGCCGTTTCACCCGCTGGTTCACCGGGATGCCGCTGCAACTGCTGGCGGTCCGCCGGGACGCGCGGGGGCGGTTCGCAGCGCTGGCGCCTGCGTAGGAAAGGTCGAAGGTGAACAAGAACAACAACGTCCCGCTGGTCAACTTCCGGCGCCTGTCCATTCCGGCGCCGTGGTGGCTGGTCATGTGGATCGTCATCCCGTACCTGCTGTTCAAGGCCACGGTCCGGCTCGTCCGGCTGATGCCAGTGCTGTGGCGCAACCGCACCTCCGTCACCCTCGCAGTGCTCGCGGTGTGGCTTTGGTACCGGCACGGCTGGGAGGTCCTCGTGCTGTTCGCCGGTGTCGCTGGCGCGACGGTCGGGGTGTGGTGGTGGCGCTGGCGGCCGTGGTGCGAACGATTGATCGTGCTGCCGGTGCTGTCCTGGTGGCAGCGGCTGTTCGTGTACCAGCTGCACTGGCGCGAGGCCATGACGGTTTGCCGCCTCGCGGAACGGTTCGAGCAGAAGCTCAACGTGCCGCGCCTGCTGCAGGTCCGCTGCACCTACGCCACTGATGAGGTGCTGCTGCGGATGCCGCGCGGGCAGAGCCCGGACGACTACCACGCGGCGGCGGCGAACCTTGCGTACTCGTTTGGCGCCCGCATCTGCCGTGTCTACTCGGGCCGGCGCGAGCAGCCGCCCGCACGGACCAACCAGGTGCTGCGGTTGGTCGACCGGTTCCGGTACCGGGACCGTCCTCGGCTGGTGTGGCTCGTGTTCGTCCGTCGCGATCCGCTGCGCCGCACGGTGCCCGCCTTCGACATTCCGGAGGCGACCGACCTGGAGGCGCTGCCGCTCGGCCTGCGTGAGGATCTCGTCCGGTACGTGCTGCGCCTCCTCGCAACCCACGTCCTGATCGTCGGCGCGACCCGCGCGGGCAAGGGCTCGGTGCAGTGGTCGCTGATCCGTGCCCTTGCCCCGGCGATCCGGTCCGGGCTGGTGAGGTTGTGGGGTATCGACCCGAAGGGCGGCGTTGAGCTGTCCCTCGGTCGCGGGCTGTTCAGCCGGTACGAGTACGCCACCGTCCCACCGATGGTCGCCATGCTGGAAGAACTCGTCGAGGTCATGCGCGAGCGGCAGGCCCGGATGCAGGGCAAGACCCGCGCGCACACCCCGACGCTGGACGAGCCGCTGTACGTGCTGATGGTCGACGAGATCCTCGCGCTCGTCGCGCTCTTGCAGGACGCTGAGCTGCGCGCCCGGGCCAAGGCCGCGCTGGCGATGCTGCTCACGCAGGGCGCGGGTCTCGGCGTGCTGGTCATTGGCGCGACCCAGGACCCGCGTAAAGAGGTGGTCGAGTTGCGCGACTTCTTCCCGACCCGGATCGCGTTGCGGCTCAACGAACCCAACCACGTCGACCTCGTCCTCGGACAGGGTTCCCGGGCTCGCGGCGCGCTCTGCGACCAGCTGTCCGCGCGGCCGTCCATGCGCGGCATCGGGTACGTCGTCCTCGACGACCGCCCGGAACCGGAGCGAGTCCGGTTCGCGTACGTCACCGACGACGAGATCCGAGACATGGCCGTCACCCACGCCGCGCCCGTCGTCGTCGAGCGGCCTGCGGCGGTATCGACGCAACGGCGGGAACCCAGGCACGTCTACAAGCCCGGACGGCACGCGCAAGGTCCCCTGCTCCCGGACACGCTGACGAACCTCCTGGACGGTGAGGCGGCATGACGCGCCGGTTCTACCGCCTCCGCGCGCCACACGTGCTGACCGGCTCGTCCGCCGTCACGGTCCGCGTCACCGACGACGAAGACCTCTACCTCGCCGTGGGCGCGGGCCGCCGGCGCATGTACCTCACCCCTGCCGAAGCCTGGGCGCTCTGGCGATGCCTGTCCGAAGCCGTCGCCTCGACCGGCGAACCGCCCGACTGGATCCGTGTCCCGATCACCCCGAAAGCCAAGTGAGAACGGAGGTGCGTCACATGCGTCAGCACATCGAAGGCATCCTCCTGGTCGTCATCCTCCTGGTGGTCGCGGGCATGGCCGGCGCCGCGTCGTTCACCCACGTCCACGACTGGACCATGGAGAACTCTCCGGCTGGCACGGCGGACTGGTTCGGGTGGGCGAACGCCACGATCTCCGAACTCGTCCCGATCGCCTGCGCGCTCGTCATCCGGCGGCGCCGTCGTTCGGGGGAGTCGACGCGGTACCCGTTCGCGATCCTCACGGCGGCGGTTGTGCTGTCGCTGTCGGCGCAGCTAGCGGTGGCGAAGCCGGGCATCTCTGGTGGGCTGCTCGCCGCGGTGCCCGCGCTGGCGTTCATGGCCCTGGTGAAGCTCGTGCTGTCGACGAAGCCGCAGCCCGTGCAGCAGGAGCAGCCGCCGGTGGTCATCGACCAGGTCTCGGTGCCCGAACCGGTCGCGGCGGCCGTCCCGGTGTTCCAGCGCCTCAACGGCGCGATCCCGTCCGGTGTCGTCAAGTGAAGGAGGTCCACGCCATGAACCCCTTGCGCATGCTCGTGGAAGCCGTCGCCGACTACGTCCACGCACCCGGTGACGCACACAGCCGTTCGCTCGGGATGACGGTGCAGCGGCTGCCGTGGGGTCGGCGGCGCGTCTGCGATCCGATGTTGGCGGTGTACGCGAAGGCACGCCGTGATCGGGTGCTCCGCGGTGGCGGCGACGCATACGACCGTCTGTTGCTCGGTGCGCTGCGTCCCGGCGAACGGTACCGACCGACCGCGAAGCTGGCGGGTCGCCGATGACGATCACCGCCGACACCCTGCCCGGCCTCGGCACCGAAACCGAGGCCGGGCCGCGCCCCGGCTCCCGTGCCGCACGCATGCTGATGCCCCTTGCCGCTGACGTCGTGAAGGACATGGCTGTCGAGTACGGCGTCTGCCTCCGCCCCGTCGGGCTGCGCCGCACTGACCTGGCAACCGGCCAGACAGAAATCATCGACATCCCGTGCGGCGCCACCCGTGAAGACAAGTGCGTCCCGTGCGCGAAGCGGGCTCGTCGGCTGCGCAAGACCCAGATCCGGGAGGGTTGGCACCGCGTCGACGAGCCTGCCCCGGCGCCGAACCCGGCCACGGAAGAACACCGGTCGCTGATCAGCCTCCGGGCACACCTCGAGTACTTCCGCGACCAGGCGGTCCGGGAGTCCAAGTGGGACGAGGTCGGCGAGGTCGACGAAGCAATCCGCGAGGCGGAGGAGGCCATCGCAACGGAAGGCTTGCGCGGCACGGTCGCCCCGTCGCACGACAAGCCCGAGGAACCGAAGCGGCAGCGGTCCACGCGACGGCGCCAGGACGCACCGGTGCTCCCACGGCAGAAGGTCCAGCCACGCACGGTCGGCCGCGTCTACACGGCTCCGGACGGCACAGAGCATCGGCCGTCGATGTGGCTGACAATGACCCTCGACTCGTACGGCCCTGTACGGGAAGACGGCTCACCGGTCGACCCGTCCCGCTACGACTACCGGCGCGCGGCCTGGGACGCGATCACGTTTCCTCGGCTGCTCGACCGGTTCTGGCAGAACCTGCGCCGCTGTGTCGGCTGGAACGTCCAGTACGCGGGCTGCGTCGAGCCGCAACGACGCCTCGCCCCACACGCACACTTCGCCATCCGGGGCACCATCTCCCGCGCGGTGCTGCGCGAGGTCGCGGCGGCTACCTACCACCAGGTGTGGTGGCCGCGCGTCGACAGCCCGACCTGCCGACCGACCTGGAACGGCGAGACGTGGTGCGACTCCGGCACTCAAGAGCCGCTGCCGACCTGGGACGAGGCGCTCGACGCGATCGACGAAGACCCCGACGCCGAGCCGGCGCACGTCATCCGGTTCGGCAAGCACGTCGACGCTCGCGGGGTGGCGGCGGACAGCAAGGACATCGACCGCACGGTCGGGTACATCACGAAGTACATCACCAAGTCCGCGGCCGACTGCCACAACATGACGACCGACCGGCAGCGGGCGCATCTCGAACGCCTCTGGCACGAGCTCCGCGTCACGCCGTGCTCGGAACGGTGCGCGAACTGGCTGCTGTACGGCATCCAGCCAAAGAAGGCTCACGCCAAGCTCCGCCCGGGCAACTGCAAGGGCAAGGTCCACCAGCGGGCCACCCTCGGCATCGGCGGCCGGCGCATCCTCGTCTCCCGCGACTGGTCGGGCAAGACCCTCGCCGACCACCGCCACGACGCCCGCGCCTGGGTCAAAGCACTCCTCGGCGTCTCGGCCGGCATCGACCAGGTCCCGGTCACCGACGGCGAAGCGGGCACGCCGTCACCAGTCGCCTGGGAGCTGGCGAAGCCAAACGACCCGGACATGCCACCCATGCGACATCGCCTCCTGCGAGCACTCGCGCAACGCATGCAGTGGCGCAACGCCATCAACGCGGCGAGAGACCGCGCCGCGCAGTACCCAAGCGAAACGGATGACAACGGGGAGGAACCGCAGGGTGGATGACCGGCTGTTGAACGTGGCTGAGGTCGCTATGCAGCTCGGGACGAAGGAGCGGTTCGTGCGTCGCCTGATCGCGGAACGCCGGATCGCATACGTGAAGGTCGGCACGCATGTCCGCATCCAACAGTGCGTGCTGGCCGCCTACATCAAGGAGGCAACGGTGGAGGCCGTCGACATGCACTGGCACAGCAACGGGCTGGTGGCGTGATGGCACAGGAGAAGAAGCGTCGTTTCGGTCGCGTTCGGCAACTGCCGTCCGGCCAATGGCAGGCGCGGTACAAGGGCCCGGACGGAAAGGACCACCCGGCGCCGACAACGTTCGCGACCGAACGGCTCGCGGAGCGGTATCTCAGCGTCGTCGAGGGCGAGATCACCCAGGGCCGGTGGATCTCGCCTGCGGCAGGGAAGACGACGGTTCAGGAGTGGGCAGACCGTTGGTACGCCTCGGCGCTGTCGCGATGGAAGCCCAAGACCAAGGAGAGCTACCGGTCCGTCCTGGACCGGCTGATCTACCCGCACCTGGGCAAGGTCAAGTTGTCGGCGTTGAAGCCGATCGCGGTGTCGAGCTGGGTCGGCAAGCTGTCCGAGGACGTGTCCGCCTCGCAGGTGCGGCAGGCGTACCGGCTGCTGTCGCAGGTGATGACGTCGGCGGTCGACAACGACATGGTGCCGGTGACGCCATGTCGAGGGGTCCGGCTCCCTCGGCTGCCCGAGGCTGACCCCCGCATCCTCACGGTCAAGGAGGTCAGCAAACTTTCGGCAACCTGCGAGCTGGGGGATCGGGTGCTGATCCACTTCCTGGCCTACGGCGGCCTCCGGATCGGTGAGGCTCTGGCGCTGCGGCGGCGGCATGTCGACGTGGACAAAGGCCGTGTGGTCGTCGCCGAAGCGGTGTCGCAGGTGGCCGGCGGCCCGGTGATCGGCACCCCGAAGTCACACCAGCGCCGGACGCTGAGCCTTCCGGCGTTCGTGGTGGAGGAGGTACAGAAACTGCTCGGCAACCTGTCCGACGACAATGACGCGTTCCTGTTCGGCGGTCGGCAGAAGCACACCAACGAGCGACAGCAGAGCTACCACGGGTTCCGCCGCCGGTTCCGGGTCGCGGTCGAGGCGGCTGGTCTCGGTGACGTGACGCCGCATGACCTGCGCGCCACCCACGCGAGCTGGGTCGCTGAGTCGCACGGCGTCCTGGTTGCGGCGCGGCGGCTCGGGCACGCCAACTCCAGCGTCACGACCAGGCACTACGCCCGGGCGATGGACGGCAGCGACGACCAGGTCGCAGCTCACCTGGACAAGACGGCCCGCAAGACATCGGGCACGCAACGGGCACGCAAGATCCGTAAGAAGGCCGAGTAAGTGCTGATCATGGCCTTGGCCTGGTGCCCCCGGCAGGATTCGAACCTGCGACACACGGTTTAGGAAACCGTTGCTCTATCCCCTGAGCTACGAGGGCGCGGTGCACAGTGTACCGACGCCCCCGCTGACCTGCGTCGGCATATCCCACCCCGGCGTGACCTGGCTTCGTTCGGGCTGGTGGGAGCGCGGACCGATCACACAATCGGCGCTTGCGACCGGCCCAGTCCGCCCGATATGCCCGGTTGGCATCCCGTGACCGAGGTTAGCTCGCTTGGCCGAGCACTCGCCGAGACGTCTTCGGCCTGATGCTGGTTCAGCCACTGATGGTCTTGTTCTTCGTCAGGGCGCCAGGTCCGACCAACGTGACGATGCCGGCGTCGGACGTGGAACGGGGCAGCTTGAACCCGGTGTTGCCGCGTACCCTCGCACCGTGCAAGGAGGGACTCAGCTGTTGTGTGAACGGGACTTCGCCACCTCCGGCCGCCGGGTCGAAACAACGCGCTTCGGTCGGCGGCAGCGTGGTGCCAGCCGTGGCTGAGGTTCTGACTGGGGACGAGTTCCAACGCCGGGTCCAAGCCGCGGCTGCCGCATACGTCGTACCGCAACAGCGGGTCGACGAGCTCGCCGAGACCGTCGATGCACTACCCAGCTGGCAACAGGCCCCATACGTAGCCGCGTGGACACACGCGACGGTCCTGTCCATCATCGAACGGCACGCAGGCTGCCGGAAATTGGACTGTGATACTTGCGCGGACCTCACCGACCTCCTCGCGATGCTGCTCGCTTCAGGCGCGCTTCGCCTCGCTGCCGCACTCGACCGCAACGGTGGCGCCGCCCACGACCTTTGATGCCCTCGAGCAGGCGCGTCAGACAGCTCTACATACGCCGGGAGCGTCAACCACTGGCGTCTCGGCGTCGGGCAACCCAGCACCACCGCAGCGGGCTCCAACCGAATCTACAGACTTCCGGCCGTCGACAGTCCCAGCCGGGAAGATCGGGCAACTGCAAAGCGACGGCAGGCGCCGCCTGCCTGCCGCTACTTCTGCACGCCGGATGGCGCCGATCTGGCTGGTATTACTCGGCGCCGTGACGCTGGTCGTTGTAGCAGCGGCAATGTTGACAGCCGGCTTTCAGGCGTGGCGGGCACTCCCCGCGCTCGGAGTGGAGTCTGAGGTCGGTCTCGGGGCGATGACCGGTCTTGTCGCGGTGCTGCCAGCGGCCGCCGCCGGATGGGCGTTCGCACCTTGGCGCGAGCGGCAGCGGTGGCAGCGGTTCATCGCGCTCGGCGCAGCAGGTCTGGCCTTGGCGCTCGACTTTGCAACGTGGGTCGTCTTCGCACGCGCCGAGCAGCTGCCGTCCCCCTGGTTCGCGGCCGCCATGTTCACCTTCGTGCACGCCAGCGGCCCGTTGACGCTGATCCTGTTCCTTCAAGCGTGGATGAGCAGGGCCAACGAGCCCGAATGACGGTCACCTGGCGTCCATGCTGGTTCGATCAGCCAGTTCCGAGTTGTCTGGCACCTCAGCTTGCGGGATGAGAGCGCAGGTATTCGGTGAGCGCAGCACGAATGACATCGCTCGGCGTGGTGTCATGTCCGCGGGCTTTGCTGGCTTCCACGAAGTCGTCAAGTTCCGCGTTGAGAGTTACTGACAGCCGGAAACGGCGCACGGGTGAGGCCTGTCCCGGCTCGTTCTGCACGTCAAGCGCCGGTCGGCCGGCACGAGCGGCGCGCAGCAGCGTCCGCCCACTCTCGGCGGCGGCAGGGCCCGACTCCACCGTTGCGTCTGCGTCGATCGTGGCCGTTTCGGCCCATCGCGCCGCTGCTTCGTAGTCGTCGGCAGTTGGCATCTGCTCGTCCGCGACGCGGGCGGCTTGTAGCAGGGCGCGCCCGCTGGCGGCGGCGACCTCGCCTCGCTCCACGGTGGGATCGTCCGGGTCAAAGGTTGCCTGCTCCGCCCACCGCGTCGCCGCCTCGTAGCCGTCGATCGGCAGGGGGGTGCTCGCCGCATGTGGTTCGGAGGTCATCGGTAGCTCCTTCCGATCAGGTTGAGACTGCGCTCCTGGGCCTCCATGACATGGAAGACCGTGACGGTACTTCCGCGAACTTCGAGGAAGACCTCAAGCAACGTGTGATCCGTGAGGCTGCGTGGGCCGATGAACAGATGGGGTCGAATATTGGCCGGCGGCTGAGGATCCGTGAAGTGCTGAACATGTCCCACCGCATTCTCGATGGCGTACACCGCCTCATCCTCGGTAAAGCCGTGCTTCCTTGCACTTTCGGTGAACCGGACCGGCATGTCAATACTGTAGCACAAAATTATTTACGTGCCACAGAGAGGGCCATATGATGTCGTGCGGAAATCTGAGCTGCCTCTGTTGGCTTCCGAACACAGCAGGTGAAAGCCTCATGGCCGAGTTCCACGACTGGGACGACATCCGTGCCGAGCTCGACGACGGAGACAGCGATGCGCTGACCGCCGAGCGGGCACGGACCGCGGCGTGGGTCAGTGCCTTCCACCTTGCCGAGGAGTGGAAACGCCTTGGACTGACCCAGCGTCAGGTCGCTGATCTCATAGGCGTGACACCCGGCCGAGTCAGCCAAATTGAGAACGGCGACTTGGACGTCAACGAAGTCGCCAGCATCGTCTTGGAGGTGCTGGCGGAGGCGAACGCCCTGCCCGGGACGGAGATGAAAAAGGACACCATCAACACCGCACTGCGTGCGGTGGCCGCTGTCCAGCGCCGAGCCAGGGCCTTGGATGAGCTGACCGAGATCGCTGCTACCGGGGCGTTCGATCATCTGCTGGACAAGGGCAGCTACCGGTCTTGAGCACAGGTCGGTTGACCTGGGCCTCGGCCTGCCTCGTGTGCGCTGAAGATGTCGGACGTGATACTTGCCCGTCCGTGATGTGGACGGGCAAGTCGCAAGGCGCGATCTCCCGATCAGGTTGGGGCTGCGCTTATGGACTCACCGCTTATCTCGTACTCAGCCGGGTGTGCTGGCGTACAGGCCGGCGCGTTCCAGGCGGTCCAGCAGGCTCGGCTTGCGGGCGTGCTCCTGGCACAACTGATGGATCCGGGCCCGGAACGTCTTGCGTTGGCCGTCGCGCTCGCCGAGTGCCTTCAGGTCGGCCAGCAATGCAACTGCGGCGTCGTACTCCTTGGGCTTCTTGGTCGCGATCAGGTCCGCCACCCGCTGCCACGCCCGTTCCGGGTCGGCGGCCAGTTCGTCAAGACGCTGCTCGCGAGCCGCTGCGGCCGCTGCTTCCCGGCGTGCCTGTTCGGCCGCCTTGCGCTCCTGTTTCTGCCGCTCCCGTGCTGCCCAACGAATCTCCGCGCCGGCCAGCAACTCACCCACCGTACGGCCGCCGCCTGCAGTCTCGATGGCCGCGCCACCGCCGTACCGGCGCAGCAACTCGGCGCGAAGATGTGCGCCGTCGCCGCGCAGCAGCCGGACGATGGCCTCGTCCTTGTCGGCCACCGGCAGGTGCTTCACCCATTTGGCGAGCGCCGCTTTGGAGGGCGCCTTCGTGGTCAGTGGCGCGCTGGCCTGGGCGGCTGTTTCAATCAGGTCCTCGTCCAGGCGGAGGAAACTGGCGAGGCTGCGCAGCGGACCCGACAGCGTCGCCAGGCCGGGCGGTACCGGCGGCTCCAGTGCATCCTCGTCCAGCTCCTGGTTCTGCATGCACAGCAGCCAGGCCAGGTAGAGCAGGCGGTTGTCGCCGGCGGCCAGTTCCGCCCGGACGGGGATGATCGATGCGAGAGCGGCCTCCTCCTCCCACCACTCCTCGTCACCGTCCTCGTCCTCGCTGTGCAGGTCGAGGATCACATGCTCTTTCGTGCTCACCGAGGATGCGGCGCGACCCACGCAGTAGGTCGCCGCCAACGTCGGGTCCAGCAGCGACGTCGGCAGCCGGAGCGCGATCCGACGGGTGCCCCAGTTCGCCAGGTACAGGTGGGCGTCGAAGTATCGCCTCATCCAGTCGCCGGGATCGGCCTTCAGGTCGCCCCACTGGTAGTCGTTGACGAAGCTCGATGCGCTGATCCGGCCACGGGTCGACACCGCCCGCAGCTGGGCCTGCTCCGCAATGGTCAGCGGCCGGTCGATCGCCACGAACTCGTAGTACTGGTACTCGCTCAAGAGTCATCCGCCCCAGTGCCGGTACGCCTCGATCCACTCCGAACCGCCCGGCGGCGGATCCGGCAGCGGGAGGTCGAGGATCGCGATCGCCTGCCGCTCACGACCCCGGTGGCAGATCGCCACGATCCGCCAGCCCCGCAGGTCCACCTTCCGGACCGTGACCTCGACGCCGAGGACCTGCGTCGTGAACGGCAGGGCGAGGTTGTCCTCGATCATGGTGTACAGGCCGGACAGCTGCTCATCTTCGTTGTAGCAGTCGACGGTCGCGTCTTCGACCAACGCATCGAGTTCTTTCCGGCTCAGCGAACCCACCGCCGGAGGATAGCGGAGACCATCGGTAGCGGTGACGAACAGCGTGCGACGATCCTGCCATGGGCGCCGACGTGACGGTGGAGAGCGAGCTCGTTCGGCTGCGCCGTGAGCTGGAGCGTTTGCGGGCGGAGAACGTCCGCCTGTCGCGTCTGCTGGACCTGCGGGGTCAGGACACCGCTCCGGCGCCGGAGCAGCTGTCCGTGGCCGTCGCTCCGCCGGGCCTGGTCCATATGGCGTCGCCGGTGGCGGACAAGCTGGCCCTGTACGCCGACCGGTTCCGGGCTCGGGCCGACGTGTACGCGCTGCGTTGGGAGAACAACCGAACCGGCACGAGCGGATGGATGCCCGCGGTCGCCGGCGGCTGGCGCAAGGGAGCCGATCGGAGAGCTGCCACGTATCTCCCGCTCACCGCCGAGGTCCTCTCGGCGCACCTGGTGGGTGACCTCTTCATCGGGCTGTACCCACTGCTCAGCGACAACGCATGCCACTTCGTCGTGGCGGACTTCGACGGCCCGGCCGCGATGCTCGACGCGCTCGCCTACAGCAAAGCGGCCCGCGCCAGCGGGGTACCGGCGGCGCTCGAGATTTCCCAGTCGGGGCGTGGCGCACACGTGTGGGTGTTCTTCACCGAAGCGATCTCCGCAGCCACTGCCCGCTGTGTCGGCACCGCGCTGATCCACGAGGCCACGGTGCTGCGCGGCACGATGGACCTGCGGTCCTACGACCGGCTGTTCCCGAACCAGGACGTGCTGCCCGAGGGCGGCTTCGGCAATCTGATCGCCGCGCCGCTGCAGGGCCGCCGCCGCAGGGACGGTCTAACGGCGTTCCTCGACCTGGCGACGCTGGAGCCGCACGAGGACCAGTGGGCGTACCTGTCGACCCTCGACCGGCTCAGCCCGGGTGACGCGGCCAGGGTCGCCCGACGCGCGAAACAGGCGGTCGTCGGCGCCGACGTCGCCACGCTGAGCAGATCCGACGCCACGAAGGTGCATCCGCCGCTTCCCGCAGTCCTTCACGCGGAGCTCGGCGCCGGGCTGAGCGTCGACGCGGCCCAGCTGACGCCTGCGGCGTTGTCGACGTTCAAGCACGCGGCATCCATGGCCAACCCGAAGTTCTACGAACTCCAGCGCCTGCGCAAATCCACCTGGGACACGCCGCGGTTCATCCGCGGGTACGACCTGACCGTCGACGACCGCCTGGTCCTGCCACGCGGGCTGCGCCACACCGTCGAAGCGATCGTCGAGCGCGCCGGATCACGCCTCGCCATCACGGACGTGCGAAATCCTGGCCGCGAGATCGACGTCGCCTGTACAGCACAACTCGACACCAGACAGAGCGCGGCGGTCGGCGCGTTGCTCGGGCATGACGACGGCGTCCTCGTCGCACCGCCAGGGTCGGGCAAGACAGTCATGGCCTGCGCGGTGATCGCCGAGCGGGGAACGGCGACTCTGGTGCTCGTCGACCGGAAGGCCCTGGCCGAGCAGTGGCGCACCCGGATCGAGCAGTTCCTGGGCATCAAGCCAGGGCAGGTCGGTGGCGGCAGGCGCAAGCTCAGCGGAGTGGTGGACATCGCCATGCTGCCCTCCCTGGCCAGGCGTGCCGACGTCGCCGAACTCACCAACGGCTACGGGCACGTCATCGTCGACGAATGCCACCATCTTGCGGCCGCTGCGTACGACCACTCGGTCAAACGCATCGCCGCGCAGTTCTGGCTCGGCCTCACCGCCACCCCGGCACGGCGTGACGGACTCGGTGAGCTCGTCCTCTGGCAACTCGGACCGGTCCGGCACACGATCACGCACGACCCGCCCGGCAACGATCAAGGCACATTGCTGGACGCCTGGGAGACTGCCGCGGGACCACGGCGGCTGCTGTACTTGCACGAGACCGCCTTCGAGTTCCGCTCCGGTGACACCGAGCCGTCCACTGCGATCGCAGAAGCGCACCGCGCCATCGCCGTCGACCAGGCACGCAACGCCCAAATCGTCGCCGACGTGACCGCCGCCCTGCAGCGCGGGCGCAACTGCCTGGTGCTCACCAGACGAGTCGCACATGTGGAAGCGCTGAACTCCGCACTCGCTTCGCAGGGACGCCAGGTGTACGTGCTGCAGGGCGGCATGTCGACCAGCGACCGGCGCGCCATCGTGAGCCGGCTCGCCGACACCAAGGCGGGAGACGGCGTCCTCGTCATCGGCACAACGCCGTTCATCGGCGAAGGCTTCGACGCGCCGGCCCTCGACACGCTGTTCCTGGCCGCGCCGGTCGCCTACGACGGGCTGCTCGTCCAGTGCGCTGGCCGGGTGATCCGCGCCGCGCCCGGCAAGGCCGTCGCCGAGGTCCACGACTACTACGACCGCGCCACGCCGATCCTCGCCGCCTCGCTCCAGCGCCGCATGCCCGGGTACCGGGCGCTCGGGTTCACCAACGCATAAGGATGTTGATAAAACGACAGCAAGAGCGCGTTGATGTCGTTTTATCGAAGATCGGGACGCAGCGGAGGTGCAGCCGCACACGATCGGGCGTCTCGAGCGTCGGGACCGTGCCGGTCAGCCTGGTCGCTGTCGGCAACGGCTGCTCGGAGGCCATCGCACCGGATGAGGCGCGGCGGTACGCCGGGGATCACGGCGTGGCGGCGGCTGCCGCAGATGGTGCATCGCTGGTCGGCTTCGAGGGTCCACGCGAGAAAGCGCCGGTATAGCGTTGCCAGGTCGATGTCGTCCAGCTCTCCTTGTGCGATGGCCATGAGGTTGGCCATGAGCTGGCGCAGCATTGCCAGGTCGTTGTTCCGCAGGCTCCGTTGCGCCTCGGTGCACGGCCATGGAAGTCCGTCGGCGGCGCAGATCCAGGATGGGCGGACGACCCGGTGGGTGGCGCTCAACGTCGGCTCCCCGCGTGTCGGCGTTGGCGGTCGGCGGCTGCGGTCCGGCGCAGGACGGCCATTGGGAGATCGAGTGCGTCGGCGATGGCGGTCAGCAGCTTCGTGGTCGGGATTCGCCGGCCGTGCTCGTACCGCGAGACTTCGTGGCGGGTGAAGGTTGGGCGTCCGGATCTGGCGCACAGCTGGTCGGCGAGGTCGCCTTGGGTCAGGCCGAGCTGGTGCCTGCGGCGGGTGATCAGCTGGCCGAAGCTGCCCGCCGTCGCTGGGTCGTGGCGTGGCGGTACGTCTGACATGAGTCCTCCCTTGCCGGTCGTTTTGCGGGATGGCTGGACGTCGATGAACGCTTGCCTTTGCCGCAGAGTCAAGTCGTCACTGCCGATGAACATGATCAGCGGGCCGTTGTGACACCGCCGCGGACGGGGGCTGGCACGGCGCGCGCCGGTTATGACATGCCGCGTCAACCGCGCTGTGACATCGTCGCCGGCGCGTGACGCGACACTGGCGACGATCGTGTCACCAGGGAGTGACATCGGGTGCGGCAACTGTGACAGCAGGGCGCGTCACGCTCTAGGTTGCCGCGATATCAATCGATGATCTTCGTTGACATGGCCGCCTCGGCGCAGCCCTTCGTCAAGGTCAAGTGAAGTCTCACCTGGTGTTTGACATGCCGTCACGTCGGGGTGATGTGCCACATTGACCCACTGCGCGTTACGCGCGATGGGGATCGACACGCGAGTGACATCCGGCAGAGCGCCGCGGCGAGCGGTTCCCGGCGATCGACCAGCGTCGTTGACATGGCGATGACGCGTAAGCGATGTCATTGATGCTCTTCGTTGACATCTGCATGTCCACGCTCCGCCGCAGTAATCCGTGTGACATGGCGGGGGCGGTGTCGACACCCCGACGTTGACCGGCTTGCCGGCGCTCACAGCAGCTGACACGCACTCACAGTGCAAGCCTGCCGTACCACGTGACGCTCGCAGGAAGCACCTTTCCGCGTTCACAGCTACTCACAGCGCACTCACAAACCTGACCCGGACGCGATGTGAGCGGCTGTGAGCGGCTGTGAGCGGAGGGGGCGTTCGCCAGCGCTCACAAAGGCGGATAGGGGGATGTAGGGCTCGCGGGCCGGTGGGCGGTCCCGCCAGCCGGGTGTCAGACCTCCTGCGAGATCGGTGGGCGCGCTGCCGTCGGTGCTGGCGTCCTTGTTGACCGCCGTCATGGCGTCCGTCTTGATCCGGACCCCGCAACGGACGTCGCCGGCCGCTGTCCCTGCAGCACGTGGCCCGTCCCGCCGTTCGTGCGGCGGCTCAGAGACACGTTGCGTTCTCTTTCCCCCTGTACCAGATGAAAGGAATCACCGTGCCTGACCAGGTCTTGCGAGTGCAGTCGGTGCTGACTGCCCGCGACCATCAACTCCTCGACTGGCTCTACGACCACGGGGTCCTGACGACCGGGCAGATCGCTGAGGCGCTGTTCCCGTCGCTGGACTTCGCGCAGCACCGCCTGCAGCGGCTCATCGCGCTGAAGGTGGTGGACCGGTTCCGGCCGTTCCGGGCCGAGGGCGGCTCGTATCCGTTCCACTACGTCATCGACCAGCTCGGCGCCGAGGTCGTCGCGGCGCAACGCGACGAGCCGATACCCAGACCTGGGTACGCGAAGGCGATCCGCCGCCGCTGGACCGCCTCGCGGATCCTGCAGCATCGCCTCGGGGTCAACGGCTTCTTCACGCAGCTCGCCGGGCACTCCCCGCAAGCGCTGGAACGGTGGTGGCCCGAGTCGCGGTGCAGCACACCCGGTGCGTTCGCCGGACCAGGTGACCGGGTGGAGCTCATCACGCAGACCCTCATCCGCCCTGACGGGCACGGCGTCTGGTCCGGGGTGCCGTTCTTCCTCGAGTACGACACCGGCACCGAACCCCTCACCGAGCTACTGCGCAAGCTCGCCGGGTACGCCCGGTTCGTCGCGCTCGGCGGGCCGGCCTGGCCGGTCCTGCTGTGGCTGCACTCCCCCGATCGTGAGCATCACCTGCACCAGCGGCTCGCCGATCTCGGCCCGCTCGGGGCGCCGGTCGCCACCGCGGCCCGCGTTTCCGGCACCCACCCCGCCACCGGGCCCTGGTGGCTGCACGGCCACCCCGGGCCGCTCTCGCTTGCTGACCTGCCTACCGGAGGCACACGACCGTGAAGACCACGTTCTCCCTCACTCCTATGTCCGCGCGTAGCGCCTGGACTCCCGAGCGGCTCCGGGCGCTCGGGCCGACCACCGACCTCACCACCGCCGCGGAGATCCTCGGCATCTCACGGTCCGCCGCGTACAAGCTCGCCCGCCGCGGCGCCTTCCCGGTGCCGCTACTCAAGGTCGGCGCCGTTTATCGCGTACCGACCGCGCCGCTGCTCGCCGCCATCCACCTCGACGCGTAAGCAACCGTCGGTGCTCGCCCACCACGACTTGAACACGCCGGCGAGGCGAGCGTCGATGGACCACGACAAACCGTTGCCCACCCTGATCGGAGCACATCACCGACCATGGCAGAAGGAAGCATCTTCAAACGCTGCGGCTGCCGCGACCCGCACACCGACAAGTCGTACGGCACCCACTGCCCCCAACTCCGCCGCCCGAACCGATCCTGGAACCCACAGCACGGGCACTGGGCGTACCAACTCGAACTCCCACCCACTCTTGACGGGCAACGGCGGCTGCTGCGCCGATCCGGCATTGCCACCCGCCAACAGGCCGTCGCCGAACGCGACCACGCCCGCGCCCTGCTCGCGCTCGCTGGCCGCGACCGCCGCCGCCAGATCGAGATCGGCGACGTCATCCAGAACGCGGTACGCCACCGCCTCCCGTTCCCCGACGTCGACCGCGTCCGCCAACGCCTGCGCGGTGACGGACCGCTCGGCGACATGCCCACCGTCGGCGAATACCTCACCACCTGGCTCGAACACCTCACCGCCGACATCAACACCATCCATGGGTACGAGTCGATCGTCCGGAACCATCTCATCCCGCACCTCGGCGACGTACCCCTCGACAAGCTGCGCACCAGCCACCTGCGGGCGATGTTCGTGGCCATGGAACACCGCAACGCCGAGATCCGCTCGCTCAAGGCGAGCCCGGACCCGGCGGTCCGCAGGACCGTCGCACGAGTCCGCCCCACTGGACCGGTCACCCGGCAACACATCCGGGCGGTACTCCGGAAAGCGATCAACGACGCCCTCGCCGACGAACTCATCGTCGGCTCCAACCCCGCCATGCTCGTCAAGACCCCCGCCGACCGCGCCCTGCCGATCGTGTGGGAGGACGAACGCGTCGAACGATGGCGGGCCACCGGCGAGGTCCCCGGGCCGGTCATGGTCTGGACCGCCGAGCAGGTCGCCACGTTCCTCGATTATGTAGCCGACCACGACCAGGTGATCCACCCGATGCTGCACCTGATGGCGTACCGCGGACTCCGCCGAGGCGAAACCGTCGGACTGCGCGACACCGAAGTGCGGCTCGCCAAGCGCGAACTGACCGTCAACAACCAGATCGCCATCATGGGTCACCGGACCATCCAGAAACCGCCGAAGAGCCGTGCTGGAAACCGGGACATCGCCCTCGACGCCGACACCGTCCAGGCGCTCACGACGTACAGGGCGCTTCGCGCGACATGGCGACTCGCCGCCGGGGAGGCGTGGCCGGACACCGGACTGTTCTTCGTCCGTCCCGACGGGCAGCCGTGGCATCCGAACGCGTTCAGCGCGCGGTTCCGGCTGCTGGCGCGAAAGGCGGGGATGCCGCCGGTACGGCTACACGACCTACGGCACTCGGCGGCGACCATCGCCCTGGATGCGGGGATCGACATCAAGGTCGTGTCCGAGCAACTCGGCCACTCGACCACCACACTGACCCGGGACACGTACCAAAGCGTCACCAAGCAGATGCACCAGGACGCGGCTGACGCCGTTGCCGCCAGAATCGCAGGCAAGGCAGCCACGTTGTGATCGGAAGATTCCGAGTAGTTCCGCCATCGGGACCCCTCGCCAGCCTGTTGACCTGCCCCTATAGCTGCAGTGGCGAGATTGGTTAGTCCTCAAGATGGCTGCCGTGCTCAACCGGCGCTCGAACGAGGCCGATCCGTACGGCAAACTCGTCTGTTGTGAGGGCCTACGTTGGTGTGACAGACGGCGACTGGTATCGGTTCCTTGCCGAGCGACCGAACCTGCAAGAGGTCAACTTCTGGCGGCCGTCCAGCAAGCAGGCCTTCCACGCTGTCCAGATCGGAGAGCCGTTCTTCTTCAAGACCCACCATCCGCACAACCGGGTCGTTGGCGGTGGCTTCTTCAGCGGCTTCGCGCGGCTACCGATTTCCACCGCCTGGGAGTTGTACGGCGAGGGCAACGGCGCTGCCGGCCTCCATCAGATGCGCGAGGACATCGGCCGCTACCGGCGCGAACCGATCCCACTACACGAGGATCCGGACATCGGGTGCCTGTTCATCCGCGATACCCGCTTCTTCGAACCCGACGCGATCGCAGGGCCGCCACCTGACTTCGCCTCGAACATCGTGCAGGGCAAGGGCTACGACCTGGCCGAAAGTGGGTCTGCCCGGTACTTCCTGGACCTCTTTCACCGGCTTACCGGAACGGACTTCGAGATCGACCTGAGCGCGCCGTGGCATCGAGGCGGACCGGTGTACGGAGACCCGAGGCTCCGGCCGCAACGGCTTGGGCAGCAGGCCTTCCAGGGTGTCGTGCTCGATGCCTACCACCGCCGCTGCGCGATCACCGGAGCGAAGATCCGACCCGTGCTGCAGGCAGCACACATCCTGCCGCTGCCGAACGGTGGCGAGCACCGGCTCGACAACGGCCTGTTGCTGCGCTCCGACGTCCACATCATGTTCGATCGCGGGTATCTCAGCATCGACCCGTCGTATCGCCTGCTGGTCAGTCCTCGACTCCGCGCAGACTTCGGCAACGGCGAAGAGTTCTACTCGCGAAGCGGAGAGCAGATCGCCGTCCCGGAACGTAAGCCTGACCGACCGAACCGGGAATTCCTTGAGTGGCACGTCGAGACCATGTTCAAAGCCGCCTGACGGGCGCCACACCTGCACGACTATCGCCGACGCTTGTCCCGAGTGCTGCTCGGCGAGCGATCACAGGCCGGGCAGTGGTAGCGCATGTCCGTGGTTCCGCGGCTGGGCAGCTCGAAGCGGACGAGCAGGCGCCGGCAGCGCCCGCAGTCGTCTCCGAGCTGCCCGGTGCCGGGAACTGTCTGAGATCGCTTGCGGCGTTGGGTACGGCGGACCAGGTCGGCGAAGGCCCTGTTCTGGGTTCGAAGCACAACGCCAGGGTCCGGGCCGAGAAGCGAGCCGCCGGCTGACCAGACGACGTCACCAATCACGGCGCTTGACTCGAGAATCGGTGTACAGAGGCGAATGTTGACGCCTTGACGTCGGGCGTGCAAAGCCTCCGCCGGCGGAAAGCCGTCGCGTTCCGGCTCAATCCAGATCGTGTCGGGTCGAGCGTCTCCCTCTGCCGGTGGCAGCGCACGCAGGGCCGGTAGCAGTGTCTGCAGACCCACCAACGGTGCAGTGGGCAGCCACATCTCGACGGTTGCGGCGTTGCTGATGTCGCCGCACAACCGCCGCAGTACCGACTCGCGCGAAACGTGTTCGGTGGCGCCGTTCGACAGTCCGATCGCCTCTTGCCAGCTCAGCTTGGTCGCGCCGTCGAGAAGGTGGGCGAAGAATCGCCACAGCGGACCTGTGGATGAACCCTTGCGGTGCAATTGATTGAACGCGCCGACGACTACGAGGTGGTCTCGAGCTCGGCTCGCCGCCACGTTGAGCAGGCGGGGACCGGTGCTGTCAGCGTCGTCGTCAGTGAACCACCGATGGAGCTTGGTCAGGCCGTGGCCGGTGTCGACAGTGTCGTAGACGACGATGTCACGTTCGTCGCCTTGGAACCGATGGACTGTGGAGGACGCCCACCCGTTGAGGCCGGACTCGATGAGTAGCGACTCCAGCAGGCGCGCCTGGGCTGCGAACGGCGTGATCATCGCCAGGTCGCGAGTTTGGGTCGTGGCCCCACCGAGCAGCGCGGCGACCAGCTGGGAATGCATGAGGTTGTACCTGGAGGCGCCGCCCTGCCGTCGGGCGGTGCGGGCGGCAAGCCCAGATGTGTCGAGCACGACGAGGTCACTACGCGCCCAGGCCGCCTGACTGCGCCGTTCCCGGAAGAGCACCACGTCCGCGGTGATCAGTGGGCTCTCCCGATAGAACGCGGTACTGACCACCTGAGCAATGGCATAACGCATGCGGTACTGAGTATTCAGTGCCGCCAGCCGGTTCGGGGTACGCCCGTCGTGGACGGCACGCGCGATGCCGGCCTTTTCGAACGGACTCTTGTGCAACCACTCCTGAGCAGCGGGAGTGTCCGCCAGGACCACCGGAGGAAGCTGGCGGAAATCGCCTGCAATGACCGTATGGCCGGAACCAGCACCAGCCACCAGCATGGCAAGCGTTGCGGTCGTCATGCTCGCCTCGTCGAGCACAACGACGTCGAAGGTCAGCGACTTCAGCGTGTCAAGCATCGTCTGGTGGGCGGTGGCCGCGACCACTGCCGCCTCCCGGCAGATCTTGCGGCGCGCCTCCAGCAGGAGGCGATCCAGTCCGGCGGCGATGGCATTGAGCTCGGCGATCTGGTTCTCCAGGTTGGAGCGCTTTCGCTGTTGGCTGTCCGTCAACGCGAGTTTGATCCGGCGCAGTTCGGCCAACGCCTGCCGGCACTGCCGGAGCTGGTTTCCGACGCGCACCCGCTCCTCGGCGACCGCTGCACCGCGTTCCGCGGCGATGGCGTCGACCAGTACGGCGCCGCCGGCTGGATGCGCGACGAGCGTGTCGGTTGGCTGGCCCAGGCGGACCAGGGCACCTCCGCTGGCGAGTTGTGGTGTTCGCTTGAGCACCGATGCGACCGCCACGTCCAAGGCCGCGTTGGTCGGGGCGGCCAGCAGCACTCGCTTGCCTCGGGCGTGCAGCGCGGCCACCAGAGCTGAGATAGTTGTCGTCTTGCCAGTGCCCGGCGGCCCCCACAACCACGTTGTGCCGTGCGCCAGCGCGAGTTCCACGGCATGTCGCTGGCCGTCGTTGAGCTGGTCCGCTTCGTCGGGCCCCAGGTGCTCAATCGCTGGAGCTTGGGACAGGCTGCTCGGATTGTCGGGGCTGACGGCGGCCAGGGCCGCCTCGGCGTTGAAGCCTGGACCACCGTGCATCAGTTCCCGCAGTCGTCGGCTCTGGAGGCTGAGCAACCAGGAAAGGTCCAGCCGGAGGGTCGCCTCCCGGATCGCTGCCGGTGCGTCCGGCGGCAACGACAGCGTGACCACCGTGCCGAACACCGAGATGACATCGACTTCAAGGTGCAGGTCGTCCACGATCAGCACGCCACGGGTGCCCTCGGCGGCGCCGATCTCGCTCTGGGCCTCGAACCGGACGAGCCGTCGGCTCGCTGTCCTCCCGGCTTCATGACCATCGACAAGGGAAACGTCTGTCTCGGTGCGCCGGCTGGTGACTTTCACCAATTCGTCAGCGAGTGCCCGGCACGCTCCGTGCACCGCCGATTCCCACCCGGCAGGGACGGGCCCGACCGGAGCCAAGGGCTCCGGTGTCGCCAAACCCAGGTCATTGGCATAGCGCCGGACATGGATCGCTGCGCGGCGTTCGGCTCGGCTGCTCGACGACCGCTCCCCATCGATGCGTTGCGCCGGTATCTGCGTCGTCGTATCACCCGACGGATTGGCGGCGACAGCAGGCGGTGCCCAACCTCTTGGCGTCCAGACGTCATCTCTCAGATCGGCGATGCCGTGGGTACGGCACGTTTCCCAGACCACGCCGACATCGGCTCGCAGACCGGCCTGCCGGAGCCTTTCCAGCAGCTCTTCCTGCGGCATCGGTCCTGCCGCCAGCGCTCGTTGCACGAGGGTGACAAGCCTTGGCACCCGGCCGATCGCCATCCGCGAAACCTTTCTGGACAGGGTCGGCGCCGCCGCCAGGAGGGTGTGGCGGCGTGCCGCTTGATCGATGACGGTAGTCGCGCCGCGCTTTGGTGTCCGCAACCGTCCGTGCAGGATCTGCTACCGATCCGGGCAGCGGCTGGCGCCACGAAGGAGTGGTGGTTGGCGTTACGGGTTGACCCAGTAGGCGAGGGTCTCGAACGACGGGGCGAACTGCACCTGTGCGCCCTTCAGCTGCGCCGCGGTGCCTTCGAAGACGAGGTTGCCCGCGGCCGTCTGGCCGGCGCCGATGTCGCCGGAGTGGAGCTGGTTCTTCACGCCGATGTCGAAGCCGGAGTCGAGCTTGGTGCCGTCGCCGGCGAGCATCGACCAGTGGAACTGGTTGTAGTCCATCTTGCCGGTCTTGCAGGTGATCGAGACGGCCGCGACGATCACCTTGCCCTGCATCTTCACGCTCTTGACGACGACTTCACCGGTCGAGCCGTCGGACATCGACAGCACGCCGACCTCGCCCACGGCGAGCTTCTTCGGGCCCTCGGGTGCGGCAGCCGGGGTGTCTTTGCCGGCATCGGCGACAGGTGCGCCGGAGCCGGTCGCGGCGGGTGCCTTGCTGATGGTGTCGCTCTTCGGGGCAGCGCCGCAGGCCAGGACGAACAGTGCCAACGCAGCGGCCAGTCCGGTGACGATTTTGCGCATGATGCTGTTGCTCCTTCGGGGATGGAACCCCGGGCAGGCACTCCTGGCACGGGGTGATGCGGTGCGGGGTCCACGTCAGGTACGCGGTGTCCGTCGAACCCGGTTCGGACGCAATCCGAGACCCGGCGTCGACGTCAATGAGAGCATCGTCCGTGAACCGTGTCAACAGACAGGATGCTTGACACCTGTGTCACGATGTTGAGGTGCAGGAGGACCCCACCATCACAGCGGCGGAGATCGCCCGACTCGCCGGGGTCGGCCGCGCCGCAGTGAGCAACTGGCGCAAGCGGCATGCGGACTTTCCCGCTCCGGTCGGCGGCACGCCGGCGAGTCCCGAGTTTGACGTGGCCGAGATCGAGCGATGGCTCCACCGGCAGGGCAAAGCACCTCAACTATCCACTGTGGACAAGCTGTGGCGGCACATCGTCGCTGTAGCCGACAGCCCCGCGGTTACGCTTGCGTCGGTCACCGCGGTCTTGGTGGCCCACCAACGCAACGGAAGGGTCGGCGCTGGGCAGGTCGACCCCGATGTCAGGCACCTGCTGCCGGAGATCGAAAACCTGACTGACGAGTTCGGGGCCCGAGGCGCTTTCGAGGAACTGTGGCGACGGTTTTCCGAGCCTTCGCCCGGCCGTCCGCGGGCCACGCCAGATGACCTCGCCGACCTGATGGTCGGGCTCGCCGGCGTCGACGGCGGCGCGGTGCTCGATCCGGCGGCCGGCTCCGGGGGCACCCTGCAGGCCGCTGCCCGCGCCGGGTGCGCGTCGGCGTACGGACAAGAACTCGACGAACCCCTCGCCCGCCTCGCCACACTGTGGCTGGAGCTGTGCAGCGTGCCCGGCGAGGTCATCACCGGCGACTCGTTGCGCACCGACGCGTTCGCCGGGCGCAGCTTTGACGCCATCGTCAGCCACCCGCCGTTCGGGGTCACCAACTGGGGCCAGGAGGAGCTCGGACACGACCCTCGCTGGGAGTACGGCGCACCGCCGCGGACCGAACCCGAATTGGCCTGGGTGCAGCACGCGCTGGCACATCTGCGTCCAGGTGGCCGTGCTGTGCTGCTGATGCCGCCCTCAGCCGCGAGCCGCAAAGCCGGCCGCCGCATCCGCGCCGAGCTGTTACGTCGCGGCGCGCTGCGCGCGGTCGTGGCATTACCAGGCGGAGCCGCCGCGCCGCATGCGGTACCCCTACATCTGTGGCTGTTGCAGCGCCCCGTGCCGGACGCGCCAGCACCCGCGCGGACGTTACTGATCGACGCCGCGGGAAATCAGCAGGACTGCTATGCCCGGGTGCTGGTGCTGGCGCGTACCGTCGCCGGCGCACCTGACACCGTCATTGACGAGCCCGGCTTCGCCCGGGCGGTTCCAGTGATCGACCTGCTCGACGAGGACGTCGACCTCACTCCCGCCCGGCGACAACCAGCCGGCGGGGAGCAAACCGGGGAACGGTTGGTTCGGACGCGTGAACGGCTCGCGGCAGTCGTCACTGAGTTACCCCGTCTGATACCACCGGCAGCCACCGCGTCGGACACTGGCGCCGCCGCGCTAACCGTCTCCGTCACCGAGCTGGTCCGCACCGGCGCGGTGCAACTGATCGGACCTATCCGTGCCGCCGGTACTGACGACGACGATCCGTCCGGCGTGAGCGACGGGCCACCGGTGCTGACCGTGCAGGACGTGCTGCAGGGGCATGCCGCCTCAGGGCGTGGCGCTGGGCGGCTGGGCCAGGAGATCCGCCTGACTGCCGGTGACGTGGTGGCGCCCATGGTTGCCCGGCAACTCACCGCCCGGGTAGTTACCGCAGACGGTCCGCTCCTTGGCCGAAATCTCTATCTGTTACGCCCGAACCCGGCCGCGCTCGACCCCTGGTTCCTTGCCGGACAACTCCGGACATCCGGCAATGAGAAGCAGGCGAGTAGCCTGGCGGGCACATTGCGGTTCGACATCCGCCGTGCCCAGATACGCCGACTGCCATTGGCGGAGCAGCGTGCACATGGTGTGGCGTTCCGTCGCCTGGTCGCCTTCGAAAGCGCGCTGCGCGAAGCGGCGGCCCTCGGCGCCGAACTCATCCAGCTCACCGCTGACGGCCTGGCCGGCGGTGTAATCCGGCCCGACGATGCTGGGGCCCGGTGACACCGATGCGCGCCATATGGCACATCGATTGTCTTCAATGTGCCAACCGGCACGCCGGCAGTGGCGACCAATACGACGGATGCGGTGCACCTGACGTCGAGCTACCCACATGTCATCGACCGGCGGCTGGCGATGGCCGCCGATCGGGGGAAGGCGCACAAGCGAGATCACTGTGATACTGCCTATCTGCAACAAGGGAAGCACCGGGCGTCGACACCGGCAAACGATGATCACGCCTCGCGCATCGCTGGATGGTCTACCGACAATCCCTGCAGTCGGCGGCCCGCAACGGCGCGCTCGCTGGTTGTCGGCCGATCTCTGTAGCGAGCCGGGGCCGCGCGAGGGGGACAGATGACGCCGAAGCTGACGACAATTGGCGAATACCAGCTGGTACAGCCGCTCGGGTCGGGTGGCATGGGCGACGTGTACTTCGCTGTGTCGCCGACCGCCGACCGGGTCGCCGTCAAAGTCGTCAAGCGTCACCTGGTGATGGACCCGACGATTCGCGACCGCTTCGCTTCAGAGCTGGAGAGCCTCAAGCTGGTGTACGGCTCACGGGTGGCCCGGCTGGAAAACGCCGACCTCACGGCGGATCCGGCGTGGCTCGCCATCGAATACATCCCAGGTCTGACCCTGCGGCAGTACGTCGACGACCGCGGTCCGCTGCCATTGCCGCTCGCCGCGATGATCGGCGCGATGCTGGCCGACGGCCTCGCGAAGGTGCACCAGGCCGGTCTGCTGCACCGCGACCTCAAGCCACAGAACATCATCCTCGGCCCGGACGGCCCAATGGTGATCGACTTCGGGCTGGCGGTCCTTCGGGACCGGGAAAGCTATCTGACCGCCCCGGGCGAGCTGGTGGGCACCCCGGCGTACATGTCGCCCGAACAGGTGAAAGGCGAGCGGGACCTGACCCCGGCCGCCGACATCTACGGGCTGGCAGCCACGCTGGTGCTCGCGCTCACCGGCCACGGCCTCTACCCAGCGACCAATTCATGGGGACTGCTGCTGCGGATCACCGACCCAGCCGACCTGCCGGACCTGACCGGAGTGCCAGCCGAGCTCGTGCCCCTGATCGGAGCGATGCTCGCCTTCGACCCGACCGCTCGTCCCACCCTCGACACGGCGCGGAAACGCCTGCTGAAGGTCGCCACTGCAGGCGGGGTACCGGCGAGCGATCTGCGCCAACAGATCCGCGAATCGACCTATGACCGCAGCACGGAACTCGTCGTCCCGCCGCACCTGACCGACCCGAAGCAGGATCCCGAGGCGGACCCGACCGGCAGCACCGTTGTGCCGTCCGACCTGCCGGAACCCGAGCCGACTCCGGTCGAACCTACGCCTAAGGTCAAGCCGCGACCTGACGTTATGTGGCTTGTCGAGAAGGTGCGCCGCCAGTACGCCCGCCGGTCGACGTTGTAGGAAGGTTCTTCCCGATGACCAACCCGGAGTCCGCATCGTTTGCGCCCGGCGCCCGCATTCTCGTCCGCGACGAGGAGTGGCTCGTCCGCACCGCCAAGCCGACGCCGTACGACGGCACCATGATCAAAGCCGTCGGGGTGTCGGAGTTCGTCCAGGACGTGGAAGCGACCTTCTTCACCGGTCTGGAGGACGTCCACGCCATGCGGCCGGAGGACACAGTCCTCGTCCAGGACACCTCGTCACGGTTCCGCCGCGGCCGGCTCTTCCTCGAGGCGGTGCTGCGGCGCACCCCGCTGCCACGATCGGAGCGAGGGCTGGCGCTGGCCGACCGCTTCCTGCTGGACCCGCTGCCCTACCAGCAGCGACCCGTGGAGCTGGCCCTGTCGGGGCTGCGTCCACGGATTCTGCTGGCAGACGTGGTGGGCCTGGGCAAAACGTTGGAGATCGGGCTGATCCTCGCCGAACTCATCCGCCGCGGCCGCGGTGACCGGATTCTGGTCGTCTCGCCGCAGCAGGTGCTGGAGCAGTTCCAGCGGGAGCTGTGGACCCGCTTCGCGATCCCGCTCGTGCGACTCGACTCGACCGGCATCCAGCGCATCCAGCAGGAGATCCCGGCGGGCCGCAACCCGTTTACCTACTTCAAGCGGGCGATCATCTCGGTCGACACGCTCAAGGACGCCGGCCAGTTCGGCCACCACCTCGACGCGATCACCTGGGACGCCGTCGTCGTCGACGAGTCCCACAATCTCATCAACAAAGGCACCCAGCGCAACGAACTGGCCCGGCGCCTGGCGGCGAAGACCGACGCGCTGCTGCTGGCCAGCGCCACCCCGCACAACGGCGACAAGGAGTCGTTCGCCGAGCTCATCTCACTGCTCGACCCGGCCGCCATCGCCAACAAGAAGGACTACAAGGCGAAGGACATCGAGCACCTGTACCTGCGCCGCACGAAGATCAGCCCGGAGGTCCGCGACGCGATCGGCGACCGCTGGGCCGACCGGGGACCATCTGTGCCGCTGCATTGTCCTGCCACCCCAGCCGAAGAGAAGATCTTCGCCGAACTGACCGACGTGTGGCTGGCCGGCCACTGGAGCGACGAGCCCCTGCGTGGCCTGGACCGGCTGTTCCCGTACACGTTGCTGAAGTCCCTTCTCTCCTCCCACAGGGCGCTCGCCACCACCGTCGAGGCCCGGCGCAAGAAGGCGACCGGCACCGAAGCCGTCGCATTGGACCGGCTGGCCGAACTGACGTCCGCCATGACCGATCGCGACTCCAGCAAGCTCAACCGGCTCGTCGGCGAACTGGAGAAGATCGGCGTCAAACCGGGCAGCACCACGCGGGTCGTGGTCTTTTCCGAGCGGGTACCGACGCTGAAGTGGCTCGCCGAAATCGTGCCGGGGAAGCTCGGCCTCAAGGCAGGCGCGGTCCGCGTCATGCACGGCGGACTGACCGACGCCGAGGAGCAGAAGGTCCTCCAGGAGTTCGAGCTGGAGAGCAGTGAGGTGCGCCTGCTCTTCACCGGCGATGTCGCCTCCGAAGGCGTCAACCTGCACCAGCAGTGCCACCACCTGATCCACTACGACATCCCGTGGAGCTTGATCCGCATCGAGCAACGCAACGGCCGCATCGACCGCTACGGGCAGCGCCACCAGCCGCAGTTCCGCGCCCTGATCCTCACCTCCGAGGTCCTCGACGCGAAAGACGACCGCACGGTCGCCGAGAAACTGCTCGACCGGGAGGAGATCGCCCACCGCAGCCTCGGCAGCGTCGAGGCGATGACTGGCCTATACGACGCCAAGGTGGAAGAGGACCGGCTGGTCAAGGACCTGCTCGAGGGCAAGACGGTGGAAGAGTCCTATGACGGCGGCTTCGAACTGGATGTCCTGGCGAACCTCGTGGCAGGCGTGGGCGAGGTCCCCGCGGCGACCGAGGTGCCACGGGCCAGGGTGCCGAAGCTCTTTGATTCAACCAGCGAGTTCGTCGACGTCGCGCTCCGCGAGCTCTATGACGACAAGCCCGAGGACGCCATCGACCTGCGTCGCGAGGACGAACTGATCACGTTCCTCGCCCCCGACGACCTCATGCACCGGCTTTCCGACCTGCCGAAGTCGTACCTCAAGGCACACGAGGAAGGCGAGAGGCTCCGTCTCAAGGTCACCTTCGACCGGAAGCTGGGGCAGCGCAAACTCGACGAGGCCCGCAAAGCCACGACGACGACCTGGCCCGACATCGCGTTCCTCAGCGACGTCCACCCGATGGTCGACTGGCTGGTCGACAAGGTGTTGATCCGGCTCGGCCGCCAGCAGGCCCCGGTCCTCACCGCCGACGTCGACGGCCCGGTCTTCCTGGTGCAGGGCGTCTACGGCAACCGCCTCGGCCAGCCCACCGTGGTCGAGTGGATGGCCGTCTCCGGGCTCCCCGGCACGCCGGTCATCAAGCCGATGGACGAGGCGCTCGACGCGGCCGGGGTGGGCCCGAAGATGGTCAACCGGGCCGTCGCCATCCCGCTCGACGAGGTGCAGGCACTGGTACCGCAGGCGGTTGCCGCCGCCCGCCAGCACCTCGCGGACAAGCGCGACGAGTGGGCCGCGGCCAACGCCGAACCGCTGCGCAGGTACCGGGAACGGCTCACGCGATTCGAAAAGCAAAGCCGGCTGGACGAGCTGCCGGCCCCGCTGCAGCAGAAGCGCCGCAGCCAGGTGCGAGCCACCGTCGACGAGCAGAACGACCTGCTCAACCGGCTTGAAGCCGCGGGCGACCCGCTGCTGCGGGTGCTCGCTGTCCTCGTCAACGCTCCGGAGACTGTCGCATGAGTTTCGAATCGCTGACCAACCGCGGCGAGTACCTTTCCGCGCACTACCTCGCCGAGGTCCTGCCGACCACCCTCAGAGGTGGTCTGTACAAGCGGTGGACGGACGAGGAGAAGGCCGGCCGGGTCACACCACGTGTCGGGTTGCGCCGCTTCCGCCGCGACTACTTCAACGCCAAGACCGAACTGGCCGACCTCGAACTCTTCGACCCCGACCGGCTCCGCAAGCTGCACAACGAGATCCTGAAGCAGCTCGGCTTCGAGCCCGCGCCACAGATCATCACCGTCGAGCGGGCCGGCCAGGATCACGAGATTCCAGTCGCCCACGCTGACCTGACGACCAGCCACGGCATCGTCGCCATCGACTGTGGCTGGGCGGCCGATACCGACGCCGCCCAGGATCCCGCCGGCGCCGGCCGACTGCTCGCCTCCGTCACTCTCGTGGACGGCCAGACGATCGAAACCGGCGCGAAGCTCGCCTCCTGGTTCTTCGCCGCGGAGAATCCACCCCGCTACGTGCTGATCCTCAGCGGCGGCGTCATCACCCTCGCTGACCGCAGCGTCTGGGGCGAGGGCCGCTACCTGGCGGTCAGCCTCGACATCGCGTACGGACGCAACGACGACAAGGAACTCGACGTCATCGCGGCGCTCTTCAGTGCCGACTCCCTGCACCCACCAGCGGAGGGCGGAAGCGAGCCGCTCGCCGACCTGGTCGTCGGCTCCCGCCAGCACGCAGTCCCTGTCACCAGCGAACTGCGTGAAGGGCTGCGCGTCTCCGTCGAACTGATCGCCAACGAGGTCCTCGACCGAATTCGGCAGGCTGGCTACCAGCCACAGCAGGTGATGGACCTCGACGAACTGGCCAAGGAGCTGGGCCGCGAGGCGCTCCGGTACCTGTACCGGATTCTGTTCCTGCTGTACGCCGAGGCAAGGCCCGAGCTGGGCGTCCTGCCGGTGAACGACCCCGAATACGTCGAGGGCTACAGCCTGGGGCGTCTCGGCGACTTGATCTCGCGCCGCATGGCCCCCTCGGCCGAGGGCGGCTTCCACCTGTACGAGTCGCTCGATCTGCTCTTCCGCATGGTCAATAAGGGCCATCGGAAACGGGGCAGCGAAGCTGTGGATGAAAAGGCCAGTGAGGACGTCGGACTGCGCTTCGAGCCGATGAAATCGAACCTCTTCCTTTCCGAGTACACGAAACTGATCGGTCGGCAGATTCCGCAACCCGGTAGCGACCCAGACGACCCCGACGGCCCGAAGCTCGACACGCGCCTGCGCAACGCCACCCTGTATCAGGTGCTGCGCCGGCTCATGCTCAGGAAGGGCAGCAAGAAGGGAAGGGGCGGCTTCATCTCGTACGCGCAGCTGGGCATCAACCAACTCGGCGCCGTCTACGAGGGCCTGATGTCCTACACCGGGTTCGTCGCCACCGAGAAGCTTTACGAGGTCGCCAAGAACGGCGACCCGACCGACGGCTCATGGATGATCCCGGCGTCCAAAGTGGATGAATACGACGACAGTGTCTTTGTCTACAAGGAGAACGCCTACACCGGCGTCCGCAGCCGGGTCACGTACGAGCCGGGCTCGTTCGTCTACCGACTTGCCGGCCGCGACCGGCAGACCAGCGCCTCCTACTACACTCCGCAGTCACTGACCGAGGTCACCGTCCAGCTCGCGCTGAAGTACCGCCTCGACCAGGACGGCACCGTCACCCCCGCCCGGGAACTGCTCGACTGGACCATTTGCGAGCCTGCGCTCGGCTCGGGCGCGTTCCTCAACGAGGCCATCAATCAGGTCGCCGCCGAGTACTTGCGCCGCCGCCAGGAGGAGCTCGGCGTCAGCCTTGATCCGGAGCAGTACCACCTTGAACTCCAGCGGGTGAAGGCGTATATCGCGCTGCACAACTGCTACGGCGTCGACTTCAACCGCACCGCCGTCGAACTGGCCGAGGTGTCGCTCTGGCTCAACGTCATGCACGCCGGCCTCCAGGCACCCTGGTTCGGCCTCCACCTTCAGCGCGGCAACTCGCTGATCGGCGGGCGTCGGCAGACGTACACGCCGAAACAGCTCGCCGACAAGTCGTGGCTGACGACGGCGCCGAAGGACCAGCCGTTCCGCGACGGCCCGATCGACGAGGGCACGATCCACCACTTCCTGCTGCCCGCCGACGGCTGGGGTGCGGTTGCCGGGGAGAAGGAGGCCCGGGAGCTGGCGCCGGTGGAGACCGAAAAGCTCAAGAAGTGGCGGACGGCGATGAAGCGCGTGCCGTCGGCGAAAGGCAAGCAGTCGCAGGTGAAGCGGCTGCAGGCGCTGGCCTCCCGCGCCGAGTACTTGTGGCACCTCGTACAGCGGCGCTTGGAGATCTCCGAGCAGGAGATCCGCCGCGACGTCAAGGTGTGGGAAGCGCAGGGCTTGCCGTCGGTCACCGAGGCAGTGCCACGCGAGAAGATCCTTGCGGATCTGGCAAGGCCGGACACGCCGTATTGGCGGCTCAAGACGCTGATGGACGTCTGGTGCGCGCTGTGGTTCTGGCCTCTGGACAAAGTCGGCCTGCTCGATGGCTCCGACCCTGCCTACCCCGCCGGATCTGTCGAGGTCACTCATGTCAAAGACCTGCCCGTGCACGATGAACCGACCGTCTATGAGACGCACGACCTTTTCGGTCAGGTGGAGCCACAACAACTCAGGCTGCCGACCAAGACAACCGGTACTCGCAAGATGACAGTGGCTGAACAACTTCGCAAGCAGGTGCCACTGGGGCATTTGGACGACTGGCTCACCTTCGCCGAAGCTCTTATCGGCCGCTCCGACATCCCGGCCGACTCGCTGATGAGCGACTTCGAGTCGCTGAGTGAACTTAGCGTCTATGAAGATGCCTTGGTCGGCCTAATGGGCATGGACGAGTCATACCGGCTCGCTGACCGCTTCCCCTGGCTTCAGGCCGCCGAGGGTATCGCCGAGCGACAAGGCTTCTTCCACTGGGAACTCACCTTCGCCCAAGCGTTTGCGCGGGGCGGCTTCGAGCTCCAGGTGGGCAACCCACCTTGGGTTCGACCGCAGTGGAAGGAAGATGTCGTTCTGGCCGAACGTGATCCCTGGTTCGTCCTGACAGAGAGCCCTCCGCCTCATATTTGGCAAAGCAGAAAGCTGCGTACCGCTAATCTGGATAGCTTCTTCGCTCAGGAACTCACCACCAATACGGGATGCGTCGCCTTCTACACGGCACCCCCGACCTATCCCTTGCTGGCCGGAACGCAGCCAGACTTGTACCGGGCATTCGCGTGTCGCGTTTGGTCGAACTTATCCATCGTCGGCGTAGCTGGTCTGATACACCCCGACGGCCACTTCAGCGGCGCGAGGGAAGGAAGACTGCGCTCGGCGGCTTACGACCATTTGCGACTCCATGGGCACTTTCAAAACATGCGGCTGCTTTTTCGGGAGATCAGCTGGACCCGCGAATTTGGAATCCACATATACGGGGTACCACGGGGGCATATTTCCTTTACTCATGCGAGCTGGCTGTACGCACCGGAGACGCTGGTCGGGTCACTGACGCATGACGGAAAGGGCGAGCTGCCCGGCATCAAGACCCAGGGAAATTGGGATCTCCGGCCACATCGAGGCAGGCTCATTACGGTGGACGAAACAGTGCTTGCGGAGTGGCGTCGGGTCATCGGAGATGTCAATGCCCCGACGGATCAGACAAGGCTGCTCCAGCCGGTAACAGTAGGCGAGCAAAGGGCGATTTCTGCTCTGGCGTCAATTGGTCGTCGACTCGCTGACCATCGTCCGATGATCTCGGCTGGATTCCATGAAAAGGTTGCTAAGGACGCTGGGACCATTACGTGGCATGGCTCCAATCCTGGCGACTGGCGTGAGGTGGTCCTCCAGGGGCCGCACTTCGGTGTCGCCACGCCACTCGCTAAGCACCCAAATATTCCATGCCGGAGCCCCAAGGACTACGAACCGTGGGATCTAACGACCTGCGCAGAGGACGCAGTCCCGCGGACCAATTATCGCCGTGCTGTCGAAGACCCTGCGTTCCAACTGGCCCAAGACTCATGGAGAGGTCGGCCCTACACCGACTACTACCGCCTAGTTTGGCGCGAGATGGTACCGCTCAACACCGAACGTAGCTTGTTCGCGGCCATCATTCCACCGGGCCCAACACACATCCATGCGGTTCGTTCAATGGCGCTCGGCACCGAACGGGACACCGCCCTGCACGCGGCATTCTGGGCCTCGTTGCCGCTAGACTACCTACTTCGGATCACCGGCCGAGGTCACCTGGAAGTGAACAACGCGGGGGCGATGCCTGCTCCAGATTCCGAGCATCCGCTCGCACCGGCGGCACTTCTGCGTGTACTGCGACTGAACTGTCTCACCCGCGCATACGCTCAGTTGTGGCAGAAGGTCCACGACGAACGGTGGCACGATGAGGCTTGGGCGGTAGGCTGGCCCGCGCTATCAGAAGCACAAACTCTTGGTGCCGTCGACTGCACGTGGACTGGTCGAGTGCCCCTCAGGACGGAGCGGACGCGCCGATCAGCATTGGTTGAGCTCGATGCTCTCGTTGCCGTATGGCTCGGCATTACTGAGGACGAGTTGCTGGCGATGTATAGGGCCCGTTTCCCAGTGCTAAACGAATATGAGTCCGCAATGTGGTTCGACGGCAATGGTCGCCGAATCACAAGGGATTACTATGCGCGCGGCATCAACCAGCCAAACGATGCGTACGAGAAATTGACAACGCATTTGGAGGATTCGGCGAGCTATCCTCCGCCCGAGGGGTACACGGCGCCGTTTCACAAGGCGGATCGGGAGAACGAGTACCGGCAGGCGCATGCCGTGTTCAGTAAGCGGCTGCAGGACGCCATCGACGCAGGGTGGACACCGTCATGAGGCCGACCATCGCGGCCAACGCGCTGCAGCAAAGCCTGACCCAATACCTGACCACGACCTTCGGGCTGACCGATGAGGGCGTCCGGCAAGGGCTTGAGCGTTTCCTGTCGCACCCAGAGCAGGGCGTCTTCCGCGGGCCTTACCTGCGCATCCGCACACCATTCCGGCCGGCGGACGATGGCTGGCGTTCGCACCTGGAGTGGGCACCCGACGGGTTCACGCCGTACCTGCACCAGGCCAACGCATTCCAGCGATTGTCCACAAAGGGCAAGCAAGCCGAGCCGACCCTGATCACCACCGGCACTGGATCCGGTAAGACGGAGTCGTTCCTGATTCCGATACTCGACCACTGCCAGCGTGCCAAGCGCGACGGTCGCACGGGCGTCAAGGCGATCCTGCTGTACCCCATGAACGCCCTCGCCACCGACCAGACGCAGCGCATCAACGAACTGCTCTCCGACCCGGCGCTCAGCCAGGTCACTGCCGGTCTCTACATCGGTGACGTGGCGGCCGTTGAGTACGCGCACGTGATGACGAAGCGGTCCGAGATGCGGCGCACGCCGCCGGACATTCTGATCACGAACTACAAGATGCTCGACCTGCTGCTGCAGCGGGCCGATGACCTGCCGCTGTGGGACGGTGCTGACCCGGCGTACGTAGTCCTAGACGAGTTCCACAGCTACGACGGCGCGCAGGGCACCGATGTGGCGATGCTGCTGCGGCGTCTCGGCGCGGCGCTGGGCCTGAGCAACGACCGGCCGCTCGGCTCGATCTGCCCCGTCGCCACCTCCGCCACGCTCGGCGAGGGCGGTGGCAAGGACGGGCGCACCGCGATCCGCGAGGTTGCCGAGCAGGTGTTCGGCGTCGCGTTCGACGAGGGTTCGCTGGTCGGCGAGGACCGCTACGAGCCGGGCGAGTTCGTCGCCCACCAGGACTTCAACCTGCCGCTGCCCGACCCCGAGGAGCTCGCGGCCATCGACGACCGCGACGGCGACCCGATGTCGAAGGTCGCCGAACTGCTGCTCGGCGAGGACTGCGTAAAGGACCCCGCGCGCCTCGGCACGCTGCTGCGACAGCATCCGCTGACGAAGGCGGTGCTCGACTCCCTCGGCGTCGAGCCGCGTACCTTCGGCGAGGTCATCGAGATCCTGCCGCGCAAGAACGCGACCGGCTGGGGCAGCGCGATGAAGACCCGGCCCGAGATCACCGCGAAGGCCCTCGCACGGTTCGTAGGCCTGCTGTCGCTCGCGCACAACCCTGAGGCGCCGGGCCGCCCGCTGCTCAACATCGAGACCCACCTGTGGGTCCGGGCCGTGTCGCGCCTGCTGCGCGGCGTCGCCAACGAGACCCTGTTCGGCTGGTACGGCGAGCCGCCGCGCGACCTGGACCCGTTCGCCCCGGAGATCGACGCGGTCGTTGCCGACACGCGGTACCAGCGGCTGCCTGCGATCTACTGCCGCCACTGCGGCCGGTCCGGCTGGATGGCGCTGTCGCCGGAGAAGGACCCGACCGAGCTCGAGGTCGATCCGGACAAGATCTACCGCGCGAGCGTGAGCCGGGACAAGCGGCGGGTCCGGGCGTTCATCGCCGCCACGGACGACGAGGTGCAGCAGCGGTCGCGGGGTCTGCTGGTGCTGGAGTACGGCCGGCGCGTCCGCCCGTTCGACCCGCAGCGGGACCGGGAGCGCACCGACCAGTCGGTCGTCGTGCTGGGCGACGTCATGGCGATCGACGCGGCGGAGGCGGACCGCTGCCCGTCATGCGAGATGGACCACGGCATCCGATTCCTCGGCGCGGGCCTCGCGACGCTCGCCTCGGTGGCTATCACGCAACTGTTCACCGGCGGTGAGCTGGCGCCCGCCGAACGCAAGACGCTGCTGTTCAACGACTCAGTGCAGGACGCCGCGCACCGGGCCGGATTCGTCGCCAACCGGTCGTACGCCTTCTCGCTGCGTTCGCTCTTGGCCAGCCAGCTACGGCCGGGCGTACCGGTCGGGTTGGACGAGCTGCTCGTCGACATGATCGACGCGGCAGTGGAGCCGGAGATCCTCTCCACCGTGGTGCCGCCCGATCTGCATGACCAGCCCGGCGTGGACAGTCTGCTCGCCGGCGAGCACGCGGGTACACATGAAACTTGGACGCTGATCGCCGAGCGGCTCGCGTTCGCCGCCGTGATGGAGGTCGGGCTGCGGGCTCGGCAGGGCCGGACGCTGGAGCTGACCCGCTCCGTCGCTGTTGAGGTGATGCTCGACGACCCAGCGCAGGCTGCGGCGCTGTGCCGCGACGTCCAGCTGACCGGGCCGGGACAGCTCGACGGGCAGTTGCCGGACGACGCTCAGTACCTCGCCTTCTTGCGAGGCCTGTTGGAGCGGTTGCGGACCCGCGGCGCGATCTACCACGAGTGGCTTTCCCCGTACCTGAAGCGGGGTGGCACCCGCTGGCAGGTGTGGGGTGGCCGACCGGCGGGAATGCCCGCGTTCCCGCGCGGTGTCTCAGCGCCCGCGTTCCTGCTCGCCAGCCCAAAGGCCCGGTCGGAGTTCGACGCGATCACCGCGCGGGGCAACTGGTACCAGGACTGGACGTCCCGTTGCCTTGGTCTGGACCCCCACGACGGTTCGGCGTACCTCTCGCGGCTGCTGCCCGCCCTGGCCGCGGCCGGCATCGTCGCGGCCGGCAGCACCGAGGACGGCAACACGGTGTTCGGGTTGTTGCCCGGCCACCTGCGGGTGACCCGCCTCGACGACGCGGCCGCCGTGGGCGCTGGCGTCGGCTGCGACACCTGCCACTGGCAGCAGACGGAACACCCGGACCGGGTCGACGACTGGATCGGCCAGCCGTGCCGGCAGTACCGCTGCACCGGCCGCCTGCGCGCCGTGACCGATGACACCGCGCCGGACGACTACTACCGGCGGCTCTATCTGGAGAGTCCGGTCTTCCGGGTGGTCACCGGCGAGCACACCGGCATGCTGACCCGGGCCCAGCGGGAGACCGTCGAGCAGCAGTTCCGCGGCGGCACCCGGTACACCGATCCGAATGTGCTGTCGTGCACGCCGACCCTTGAGATGGGCATCGACATCGGCGCCCTGTCCGCGGTCGTGCTGGCGTCACTGCCCAACGGCCCGGCCAACTATGTGCAGCGGGCCGGCCGCGCCGGTCGTAAGAGCGGCAACGCGTTCGTGCTGACCCTGGTCGGCCGGTCCGAGCGGGACCGGTACTACCTCACCGAACCCCGCGACATGATCGCCGGGCAGATCGTCCCGCCAGGCTGCTTTCTGTCGGCGGTGGAGATCCTGCGCCGGCAGTACCTGGCCCACCTCATCGACCTCGCCGCCCGCGACCGGTTGCCCGGGGTGCTGCCGCTGCCCCGCCGCGCTCACGTCCTGTTCGGTCCGAGCGGATGGCTCGCCAGCCTCGCCCACGCCGGTCAGCGCGACGGCAGCCGGCTGGTCGAGGTGTTCCTCGGCCTGTTCGGTGCCAACGTGTCACCGGCCGCCGCGCAGCAGCTGCGAGAGTTCGCCGACACCGGGATCACCGACCGGGTCAAGGAGGCGGAGGAAGCATGGGAGTCCCGGCTGGCTGACCTGCGCCGGCGTCTGCAGGGCATCGACCAGGCGGCGGGCACGCTGGTCGCCAGCGACCCGGACCACGCCCGCGAACTGAAGATGCTCCGTGCCGAGGCGAAAGCGGTCCGCAAGCGGCTCGCCGAGATCGGGTCGGCCGCCGCGCACGGCACGCTCGTCGAGCTCGGCCTGCTGCCCAACTACGCGCTCATCGACAGCCGCACCGTGCTGGAGGCGACCCTCACCTGGGAGGAGCAGGCCCCGGACGGCGCCCGGCGCTTCCACAGCGAGCTGCGCGAGTACGACCGTCCGGCCCGGCAGGCGCTGGTGGAGATCGCGCCGGGCAACACGTACTACGTGCGCGGGTACAAGCACGAGGTCTCCGGGCTGGACATCGGCCCGGCGGACCGGCCGGCGTATGAGCTGTGGCGGGTCTGTTCCCAGTGCGGGTACGTGCGGACCCATCTGGCGCAGGAGGACACCAGCGAATGTCCGCGCTGCCATGACCAGGGCATCGCCGATCACGGCAGGCTGTTCAAGGTGCTGCAGCCGACCCGGGTGCTGACCCGCGACAAGCGCGACGACGCGCGGATCCGTGACGACAACGACGACCGTGACCGCCGGTTCTACGCCACCACCATCACCGTTGACATCGACCCTGACCGGGTCGACTCGTGGCGGCACGCGCGGGACACCTTCGGGGTCGACTACACACGGCACGCAATGATCCGCCACTTCAACCTGGGCGCCCAGCGATTCGACCGGGCCACGGAGGCGTTCGCCGGCGACGAGGTGCGTATCAACCCGTTCTTCACCTGTACCGCGTGCGGCGGCACGACCGTGGACGGCAGGCCCGTGGTCAGCCAGGAACTCGCCGCGCAGGCATCCGGATCGACGGTGGTCCCCGGTGCCGAGCATCACCGGCCATGGTGCCAGCACCGGCGCTCGCCGAGCACGGCCGAGCACGTCGAGCTGATCCTCGCGCACGAGCTGCAGACCGAGGCCTTGCGGATTCTCATCCCTGCGGTGACCGCAGTCGTGGAGGAGCGGGTCGTGTCGTTCGCCGCAGCCGTCCGGCTGGGCATCGCCGCCGAATACGGCGGCGACCCGGCCCACCTGCGGATCGCCAGCGCCACCATGCCCGACGGGCAGAGCGGCGGCACCCGGAACTTCGTCGTCGTCTACGACACCCAGCCGCAAGGCACCGGGTACCTGCACCGGCTGGCTCACCCGGAGGAGTTCCGCGGCATTCTGGAGAAGGCTCGCGAGCTGATCGGCGCCTGCATGTGCCAGCACGAGGGCCGCGCGGCGTGCCATCGGTGCCTGCTGCGGTACGCCCGCAATGACGAGTTCCCGCTGATGAGCCGGGCCGAGGCGCTCGGCATGCTGGACCAACTCCTCGACGGCTGGCAGATCCAAGAAGGCACGCGCACCGACGAGATCTCGCTCATCCACCAGGTGGAGAGTGAGCTGGAGATGCGGTTCCTCAACAAGTTGCTGGCGCGGTCGGGCATGCCGCAGTCCGGCGTGCGCATCGACAAGCGCACCGACCAGGACGGAGCCCGCATCGCCGATGTACGACTGACCGCGCCGAACGGCCGCGACGTGACGCATTGGCAGATGAAGCTGCAGAACACCATCCGGGGTACCCGCCCCGACGTGCACTTCAGGCGCCTCGACGCGCCGTCGCCGGAGGTCGCCGTCTACTTGGACGGGTTCAAGTACCACGCGTCGCCGGAGTACAACCGGCTCGCCGACGACGCCGAGAAGCGGGCTCGGCTGCGCGCCCACGGCTACTACGTCTTCGCCGTCACCTGGAACGATGTCGAGGCCTGGGGCAACGCGGACAGCACCGCACCATGGGCCCCATACGGCGGCTTAGCCCAGCAGGCCGCGCGCAACGTTTATCGACAGCTCGCCCCCAACTCCGACCCGGCCGATCTGGAGCGGTTCGTCTGGACCAACCCCGTTGACTTGCTGCTGCACTTCCTCGCCGATCCCGACGAGGCACGGTGGCGCGCCCGTGCCGAAGCGGCCCTGGCCGGTCTGCTCGTCCAGGCGCAGGAGAAGACGGCTGCCGACTCCAGCGGCATCGGTGAGCGCATCGTTGCGGCAGTGCGCGGCGAGCCGCTGCCACCGGCTGCCCCGGGAAAGATCGTGGTGGTTCGCGCGAAGGACACCGCCGACTGCCCGGTGACGATGATCATCGACAGCCGTAGCGCGCCTCCCGTGTGGTCAGCGTTGACAGTCATCGACGATTTGCCTGCGACGGTGGCCAGTGACGGCCACAAGCAACGCTGGGCCGGCTGGTTGAGCTGGGGCAACATCATGCAGTTCCTGGCCAGTGGCGGAGGGGACGGCGCACAGTTGGCGTTGTCCACCGTCGACTCGTTCGACCCGGCCTCCCTCGCGGTCACGGAGGGCACCGGGCTCGTGCTGGCTCAGCGGGCGCTCGCCCTCGACGAGGAGACGGCGACCTGGCTCGGCGTCACGGCAGAGACCAAGCCGGTCGAGCCGCCCAGCGTGCAGACCGACTCGCCGTGGCAGGAGGTGCTGCGGTACCTGGATCCGGAGGAGTCCGCACTGGAGGCACTCGTGCAGAGCCTGGCCCGCCGCGGTGTACCGCTGCCTGTCGTCGGCTACGAGCTCGGCAACCAGGGGTGGCCTGCAGAGGTGGCCTGGCCCAACCAGCGCATCGCCATCGTGCTCTCCGGCTCGCACGACGACCCGGAGACCGCCGACCGGGACCGAGCGTATGCGACCGCCGGTTGGCGCGCGCGGACGGCGCAGGAATGGTCGGTCGAAGAACTTGCGGCGCAGATCGAAGCCACGAGCGGGGAAGGACGTCGATGACCACCGGAGCCACGCTGCGGATGCTGGACCGTGCCGACAAGGAGGTCATGAAGCTCACCCGGGCCGACATCGGCGCGGTCTACGAGTTCATGCACAAGTTCCGGCACAACCCGGACAACCCCGGCCTCGACCTCAAGACGCTGAACGGTGACTCCCGGCTCATGTCGGCGCGGGTGAATCGCGAATACCGGGCACTGCTGCTGCACATCGCCGACCGGGACTACCTGCTGGTCGCCGTCGAGCACCGCAGCGCGGTCTACAAGGACCTGGACCGGTACGCCTACCGCATCAACCGAGTCACCGGCGGCATCGAAGTGGTCGACCTCGCGCCGGTCGGGGACAGCATCGTCGGCCGGGTGGTGCCGCCGGAGCCCGAACCGGAACCGGCCCTCAAGCCGCTCTTCGACGCCTACACCGACCCGCAACTCCTCGAGCTGGGTGTGGCCGAGCCGCTGCTCCCGCAGATCCGTGCGTTGACCACCGAAGCGGAACTGCTCGAACTGCTCGACCGTGCACCCCAGCTCACCACCGACGTGCTGTTCGCCCTGTTCGACGGCACGCCGTACGCCGATGTGCTGGCCCAGATCACCGACCCGGTGCGTGCCGAGGAGCCGGTCAACCCGGAGGACTTCCAGGCCGCCGTCGAGCGTCCGGCCACACAGGTCACCTCCGATGACGAGGCGCTGCAGGCCATGCTCGGCGAGTCGTTCGAGCGTTGGCAGATCTTCCTGCATCCGACCCAGCGGAAACTGGTCGAGCGGCGCTACAGCGGGCCCGCGCGGGTCGGTGGCGGTCCCGGCACCGGGAAGACGATCGTCGCCCTGCACCGGGTCGCCCACCTCGTGCAGCAGCTTCCAGCCGGCTCTGACAAGCCGATCCTGCTCACCACCTTCAACCGCAATCTCGCGGCCGACCTGCGCACCCGGCTCATCGCCCTTGGCGGCCAGGAGCTGGTGTCACGGGTGGACATCGTCAACATCGACAAGCTGGCGAGCCGTGTCGTGGCCGAGGCTAAGACCGGTGCCACGAAGCGTGTCGTTGACGACAACAAGGTGTCTGAACTCTGGCAGAGCTTCCTGCTGGAGACCGGCGACTCCGGGTGGGACGCCGAGTTCCTCGCGGCGGAGTGGACGCAGGTGATCCTCGGCCAGGTGCTCAACTCGCGGACCGACTACTTCAAGGCCCGCCGGCCCAATCGCGGTCGTAACCTCACCAGGGCCGAACGTGACCAGGTCTGGCAGCTCACCGAACGATTCACCAACTGGCTTGACGGGCAGGGTGTCTGGACGTGGCGGCAAGTCGCCGAACGCGCCGCGCGCCTTGAGATCGACCGAGCCGCCTTGGCCACGAACTCGGAGGAAAGTTCCGGCAGTCTCCGCCGCCACCGGTACCGGCATGTGGTCGTCGACGAGGCTCAGGACCTCAGCGCCGCGCACTGGAAGATGCTGCGGGCCATGGTCCCGGCCGGTCCCGACGACCTGTTCCTCGTCGGCGACACCCACCAGCGCATCTACGACAACCATGTGACGCTGGGCAGCCTCGGCATCAACATCCGTGGCCGCTCCTCGCGGCTGACGTTGAGCTACCGCACGACGCGACAGATCCTGGCCGCAGCCTTGGAAATCATGAGCGGCGAGGTGTACGACGACCTCGACGGCGGCGAGGAGAACCTGGCGGGCTACCGGTCCCTCCTGCGAGGCGACAGGCCGACGTTCCGGGGTGCTGCCACATGGACACAGGAACGCGACCTCATCGCCGAGCAGTTGCGCCTATGGGGCAACCCGATGGACGGATCAGTGGCCATCTGTGTGCCGACCCGGGAACTCGCCGGAGACGTCACAACACGGCTGGAAGCCGACGGGGTCCGCGTCGTGGAAATCGGACCGGACGGGCCGAAGCATGCCGACGGCGTCCACATCGGCACGATGCACCGGTTCAAGGGCCTGGAGTACCAGCGAATGATCATCGCCGGGGTCAGCGACGGACTGATCCCACGCCAGATGATCAACCGGTACCGCGACACCGACCCGAAGCGCTACCAGCTCGAACGGCAGAAGGACCGGTCGCTGCTGTTCGTCGCCGCCACCCGTGCCCGCGACGAACTCGCCGTCTCCTGGCACGGCACACCCAGCCCGTTCCTTACCAGTCGGCTCGTCCAACTGCAGGCAAACTGAGCACGACCGCGCTCACGTTCAGCGTGGCGAATCACAGGCGGAGGGGTAGGCGGCAGTGCAGGCGCGCACTCGCATCGGCGATCGGTACGAGGTGACGTACCCGGTCGGCCGGGGAGGCATGGGTGAGGTCTGGGCCGGCTACGACGAGAAGCTCGACCGGCCGGTGGCCATCAAGTTTCTCCGGCGACCGGGGTTGGCGGAAGGAGCGCGGGACACCGCGGTCGAGCGTTTCATACGCGAAGCGCGGGCCACCGCACGGCTCGATCATCCAGGCGTGCCGACCGTCCACGACGTCGGGTTCCATGACGACAGCATCTATATCGTCATGCAACTCGTACCGGGACTTGTGCTCGCTGACCTGCTCGCCGAACGCGGCAGGCTCTCCGTTTCTTGGGCCGCCGCGATCGGGGCACAGATCTGCTCGGTCCTCGCCGCTGCGCACGCCCGGTCGCTGGTGCACCGCGACCTCAAACCGCTGAACGTGATGATCACCCCGACCGGCACGGTCAAGGTCCTCGACTTCGGCGTCGCCGCTCTGCTCGGGGCGGATCTGCCCCGGCTCACCATCACTGGCCAGGCCCTGGGCACACCCGCCTACATCGCCCCTGAGCAGGCGCTGGGTGGTGCCATCGGACCGCGCACCGACCTTTACGCACTTGGCTGCGTCCTCTTCGAGCTGCTGACCGGGTCACCGCCCTATCCGGCCGACAATGCCGCCGACATGCTGCATCGGCATCAGGACGACCCGATCCCGCTGATCGATGAGCACCGGGAAGGCGTTCCGGATGGTGTCGTCCAGCTTGTGACACGGCTGCTCGCCAAGAACCCGAAGGACCGTCCGACGTCCGCCGCTGAGGTGTACGAGCTGCTCGTCCCCTTCGCCACCGCACAGAGCGAACTCGGCGAAGACATGCCGGTCATCATGCCTGACGGGCAGTCCATCGACCCGACTATGCCGCACCGCTATCCGTTCGGTCCGCTGCCCCTCATGCCGACGACGGTCGAGATGCTCGCTGTACCGAAGCCTCCGTCGACGGCAGCGTTGGAGGACGTCCACGACCGGGCGCGGGCCCTCGCTGAGGCGGAACGCTTCACCCAAGCAGCCGAGTTGTTGCGAACGGCGCTGCAGGCAGCGACAAATAGGCAGAGCGCGAATTCGCCGAAGCTCCTCTCCCTGCGGCTCGACCTGGCCAACCTGTACGTGCTTGCGGGCGCCTACCGAGAGGCGTTGCTTGAGTTCACCCGGCTCGAATCCGATCTCGCCGCGCAGCCAAGCGTCGACCGCGAACTGGTGTGGCACTGCCGGCAGCAAGCTGCAACGTGCCACGCCGAGCTCGGCGATGTGCCCGCAGCGCGAGACCAGCTCGAAGTTTTGCTGGCGGAGGCTCAGCGGGCCGGCGGATCCAGCTCGCCCAACGTCGCGCACGTCGAAGCGGTGCTGAGTACCCTCGCCCGTCTTGACCGCGGATCGAGTTGACTCCGCAGCGCGGTCATCGCGATCTGCGGCAGTACTCCAACCGCACAGAAACAGTCGTGGTCCTGCCAGGTGCTCGGCCTCGAAATCCTGCAGGTCAAGAGCACTGGAAGGACCTCAGACGAGGGAGCCGCTGACATGGTCAGAACGGCTCAAGTGAAGCGCGCCGAGACATACCGAACCCGAGAGGCTCATTGGTCCAGTCCAACGGGAGAGCCCACGTGGCTGACGGCCGGCGCCGCTCAGCCTTCCTCGTCGCGTTTCTCGTCGTCCCGGCGCCAACGGAGCGCTCGTTCGGCGATCCCGCTGGAGAGCTTGCCCGTTACCGATCTGGCCCGGTCAAGGGTCTGGTTACCGAGGAGTAGGGCGGCATCGACGCCCGCTCCTCCTGTCTCGAGCACCTTGTCCCTCACATCCGCGGCCGCGTCCACCCATCTTCTCGCCTCCAGCGACTGGTGACCGCGCTCGATTCCGAGCCGGCCGTGGAAGTCGACGACGGCGACCGCGACCTGGTTGGTTGAATCCACCACGGTGCGGGACGGCTTTGGGTGCAGCAGCACCTGCGTGTTGGCTCTGTGGGCAGCCGCATCCATGCGAGCCAACAGATGCTCGGTGGTCCGTGCAATGAGTTCCAACCGGTTCTGCCGGGTGGCTCTCAGCGCGAGGCGATGCCGGTCCAGCTCGTCCGGAGACGCATCCAGCACTCGGTCGAGTTCGAGCACGGCCATCGCATCCTGCAGTTGGAAGCAACGAGCCAGAACCGCGAGCCACTCCTGAACCTTGGACTCGGCTTCCTTGGACGCCTTGGCGAGATCACCAACCGCGGTCTTGTGCTCCAATTTCTCCGCGAGCGCGTCGAGTTGACGCAGCGCATACGCCTGGGTTCGCGTGATCGTCACCGACGTGGTCTGCACCTTCGACCACGCGACCTCGGAGACTCGGCCCACATGCTCCCGGATGATCATGGCCTCTTCTATGGCGAGGTCCACTCCGATCATGTCCGCCAGCACGGCGTCCTTCTGGGCACGGAGCACGTCATCGACCTTCGCATCGATCTTGGCGAGGTAGTCGATGATCTCGTCCATGGCCTGCTGCATCGCGACCTGCGCCATGATCCCTGCGGCACCAGCCAGGATCGCCGGGTTGGTCGCAAGCGATCCGGGCCCCTTCGCGAATTGGACGATTCCCTTGATCCCCTTGGCCTGCCCCTTCGCCTGCACCACGCCCAAGCTGAGCCCCGTCTGCCGACTTTTCATCAGCCCGTATTTTTGGATGGCCCGCGCGGACTCCTCGGTCAGCTTCACCCAGCGACCCGAGTCGGCTGCAATCTCAGCACCTGCCTGTACGGCTCCGGCCGCGTTACCGAGGGTCGATCGAAGCCGTTGCAGCCCGAGGTCCTTCGACGGCAGTCCCTCGGAGACGAGGAAGCGTTCGACAGCCGTCGGATCACCGATGACCGCTAGGCCATCACCGTCACTGATCAGCTGAATTTCGTCGTCCATCGTCGACTCCTAAAGTGGCCCATCGTGATTGAGGAGGTAGCGCGGGACGGCGTGGCTCTCAAACGACTCGGTCGACGCCATGGCCGCAACCTACCGACCCGATCGGCCACAGCACTCCCACGTACGGGTGCACACTGCTGCCCGGACAGATCTGCCGCATCGCCTTGCCGCAACAATGCCAGACATACTGTACGTAAGCCTTCCCCGCCGAACGAATGTTCGACAAGATGGGACGATCTCAGGAGGTGATCTGATGGCTGACCGCAGCAGCATTGAGTGGACTGAGGCGACGTGGAACCCTACGACGGGCTGTGATCGCATTTCCGCCGGGTGCGATAACTGCTACGCCCTGACCCTATCCAAGCGGCTGAAGGCCATGGGATCGGCGAAGTACCAGACCGACGGAGATCCTCGAACCTCCGGGCCTGGATTCGGGGTTGCTATCCACGAGGACGTGCTGGACGTACCGCGCCGCTGGCGAGATCCACGAGTTGTGTTCGTCAACTCGATGTCGGACCTCTTCCACGCCCGGGTTCCGTTGAGCTACGTACAACGGGTGTTCGAGGTCATGCAGGAAACCCCCCGGCATACCTACCAGGTTCTAACGAAGCGATCCGCCAGGCTGGCGAAAGTAGCATCCAAGCTCGACTGGCCGCTGAATGTGTGGATGGGCGTCAGCGTCGAGGACGCCAGCGAGGTCGCCCGCGTCGACGACCTGAGACGGGTGCCGGCCGCTGTGCGGTTCGTGTCCGCTGAGCCCCTCCTCGGGCCGCTGGAGGGCCTGAATCTTGCTGGGATCGACTGGGTTATTGCCGGCGGCGAGTCCGGACCACACTGTCGACCGATGAACCCGGCATGGGTACGAGCCCTTCGGAACCAGTGCAACGAGCTTGGGACGGCGTTCTTCTTCAAGCAGTGGGGTGGTCGCACTCCGAAGGCGGGCGGCCGCGAGCTAGATGGCTGCGAGCACTCCGACATGCCTCTTCGGTCGATTACACCAACGATCGCACAGGCTGCGCTGACGGCCTGAAGACGGTTCCGCAGGGAGTTCCACTGCCGCCATTGCGGTGAGACACTGACTGATGACGATGCGTCATCAGGAGGTCGGATGCCAGTCAAGGGTGAAGTGCCGTGGCCGTGCGAGGAGCATACTGGCGCCAAACACGACATCTATCGCCGCTACCTGGAACGATGGTTCCCGATCCTGCTCGCTGGCTCCAACGCCTATCCATCAGTTACGTACGCTGAGGGCTTCTCCGGGCCCGGGATCTACAGCGGCGACGAACTCGGCTCACCCGTAATTGCGATACAAGCGTTGACGAGCAAGGTTCGGCCCGACAAAGGTATCGCTCGCTTCGTGTTCGTCGATGACGACCAGCGTTGCGTCGACATACTTGAGCGGACGCTTCTGAAGGTGTTCCCCAGCCGTCCGCGACCTCACGCCGCAATGCCTGTCAAAATAGTGAAGGGCACGTGCTCCCCTAATTTGGAGGCAGCCCTCGACGAGGTGGGCGCCTGGGGGCAGCCGATCTTCGCAAACCTCGACTCCTGGGGGAACGCCCCAGTTCCGCACAAATTCCTCCGGCGGCTGGCCGCCAATGTGTCGAGCGAGGTCATCGTCACGCTGTTCCCGCAACATTTTGTTCGATTCGTAGAAAATCTGGGGACGGCTGCTGACGACGTGTTCGGCGGCGATCCCCATTGGCGAACGGTTGCAGACCTTGCGCCCGAAGCAAAGAGCCGGCATATCCTGACCTGCTATCGGACAGCTCTTCGAGCGGCCGGCTTCCCATACCTGCTGGACTTTGAGTTGATCCCGAGGAGGGGGCAGCCGCTGTACCTTGTTTTCGGCACCCGCCATCGACTGGGGGTCAGTAAGATGAAGGACAGCCTCTGGGAGGTTGACCGTACGCAAGGCGTTGGCTTCCGGGATCCGCGTGATGAGCAAGCGGAGACGCTGTTCAACATAGACGAGCCCCAGTTGGGGCCTCTGACCCGACTACTCGAGCAGAGGTTGCGAGACAAAAAGCGAGAGCTCGTGGAGCATCTGCGGGACTTCGCCCTGTTCGAGACCGTGTACCGCCCAGAACACGTCATCAGGGCCTTGAAACCGCTGGTCGACCGCGGGGTGCTGGCCGTGGAAGGGGGCGGTGCGATCCGGAGGAACGCGTTCGTCTCGCTTATATCTGCGACGGCTCGGTAGGCCGCCGTTGGCCATGCCGTTCGATCGTCGGCGGCGGGCACCCAGCCTTTCCGTCGCGGACCAACATAGGTATCTCACTGATCACACGCGGATCATCATTGACCGTGAAATGCTGATCACTACCGTGAATGCGCAGGACATCCTACCGATTATCGGTACCGGAGCGGAATTAGGAAACCGTTGCTCTATCCCCTGAGCTGCGAGGGCGCGGAGCACGGTGTACCGACGCCCACGCTGGGCTGCCTCGGCATATCCCGGCACCGCGTGGCTCCGGTGCGTTCGGGCTAGTGAGCTGTCGACCCGGCACCCGACCGGCGTGGTCCGGTCAGGTGCCGACGGCGGTCGCGGAAAGTTGGCGGGCTCGCGGGTCAACAGGTGGGGGTGTGCGGGGACTCTGTGGGGTGGAGGCCTACCGAGGGAGACGAAGCGTGGTGACCCTGCAACCGTCCGAGGTGCACGTCGTGGGGTTTGAGGCGTTCGTCGCGGCTCGGGGGGTGGGGCTGGTGCGGTTCGCGGTGTTGCTGACCGGGGATGACCATCGGGCCGAGGATCTGGTACAGGAGGCGCTGGCTAAGGCGTACCTGCGGTGGGAGGGGATCCGGCGGGTCGATGACCCTGAGGTGTACGTGCGGCGGTTGATCCTCAACGGGTCGCGGTCGTGGTGGCGGCGCAGGGCCAATCGGGAGGTGCCGGTCGAGCGGGCGCCCGAGGCGGTTGCGGCGGGTGACCTGAGCGGGGAGGCCGCGGACCGGGACGAGCTGTGGCGGCTGGTGGCGGCGCTGCCGTTCAAGCAGCGGGCGGTGGTGGTCCTGCGGTACTACGAGGACCTCGACGACGCGGCGATCGCGCGGGTGCTCGAGTGCTCGCAGACGACGGTCCGGACCCACGCCATGCGCGCGCTGCACCGGCTCCGCGCCCGCCTGAGCGAGCACGGCGCCGTGCACGAGAGCAAACACGAGAGCGGAAGCGAGGCGGAGGCATGAGCGGCATGGAAGACAAGCTGGTGCGGAGCCTTGCGGCGCGGGCCGGGGCAACGCAGGTCGAGGTCGGGGAGCTGGCCCGCCGGGCGGTGCGAAGGGCGGGCCGGATGCGGGCGCGCCGGCGGGCGGCTGGTGTGGCCGCCGCGGTGGTGCTGATCGTGGGGGCGGCGCTGGGCGTACAGGCGATGCTGCCGCAACGCAAGGACACGACGCTGCCCGTGGCGCTGGGGGTGCCGTCGGCACTGAGCCGGCCGGAGGGGATCGGTGGGGATCCGGCGCTGCTGCACCTGGACCTGGACCTGAAGGCGTTCGACGACGTAGGGGTGGTCGACTGGGTCTCCGGGGAGGACCGGGAGTCGGTGAGCGTGTACGGGCAGGACCACGAGCTGGTCGCCGCGGTGTACGTGGCGCCGACGGTGGTGGACCTGAAGCGGGGGCTCCGGCCGCTGAGCTCGGCGGCCGTCGACGTCACGGTCGGCGGGCGGCCGGGCCGGGCGGACACGTTCGACATGGGGAACGGGCAGCGCTTCACCGACCTGCGGTGGGAGCCGGTCGACGGGATCTTCGTGGCGGTGTGGGCGCGGGACCTGGCGGCGGCGCAGCGGGTGTACGGCGCGGTGCGGCTGGACCGGGTGCAGCGGTGCGTGACGCCGATGCGGCTGTCGGAGCTGCCGGCCGGAGCGCGGTGGGTCGAGTGCCAGACGGCGATTGGGAAAGGGCGGGAGTGGGCCTGGTCGGGGCTGGTCGTCACGCAGGCGGACGCCGAGCGGGTGCGGCTGTGGGCGGCGGAGCCCGCGGCGGCGGACGGTGCGCGGTTCGCGCCGGACCGGGTCGTGGCCGGCAGGTCCGCGCAGTGGCTCACCGACGGGATGCGGGGGCTGTGGGTCCCCGAGTTCGGGCCGGTCAGCCTGTACGTGCTGGAGGCGACCGCGTTCCACGCCGACCTGCTCAGCGAGGATGAGGCGGCCTGGTACGTCGAGCATCTGCAGGTGTACGACGACCTGACCAACCCCGATGCGTGGCCGACGTCGGCGACCCGCTAGGCGACGAGGACGGCTCGTCAGGCGACGAGGACGGCGAGCGCCAGCAGGCAGTGCGCGGCGATGCCGAGCCGGACGCTGCCGAACCGGACGGTCACCGCCGTCAGGACGAGGTGCATGACGAGGATGTAGGGGAACAGGCCGGAGAGCGCGAACGGCAGGGCCGACAGCAGCCCCGACCCGAGGATCGCCGGCGTGCCGTGCAGCGGCGTCCGCGGCAGCAGGTACGCCCGGAAGAACAGCTCCTGCGGCGCGGCCACCGCCAGGAGCAGCAGCGGCAGCACGGCCGGTCGGTGGTCCGTGCCGAGCAGCATGGCCAGCCCGAGCGCGATGGCGAACAGGCTCGGCAGCAGCAGCAGGTACAGCCGCGGAGGAAGCCTGCGGTGCAACGACAGCGTGCCGATCGTCATGGATGTGACGCTACGAACGGCGGGCGGCCGGATACAGCCCACTGTCTACCGTGTCAGGGGTAGGGCCAGCCATACCTCTTCCCGAGAGCATGTCGGATCGGGCCTGGCCCGTTCGAGGTACCGGCGAGGACACCCGTTGATAGGAGTGGAACATGCGCTATCTCGTGCTGCTGAAGGGGACGACCCCCGGCACCCCGCCTCCGCCTGAGCTGATGGCCGCGATCATGCAACTCGGCGAGGACGCCACCGCCGCCGGGGCGCTGCTGGACACCGCGGGCCTCGCGCCCAGCGTCAACAGCGCCAGGGTCACGGTCACCGGCGGCGCGCTCGACGTGGTCGACGGGCCGTTCGCGGAGACGAAGGAGATGATCAGCTACGCGCTGTACCAGGTGCGGACGAAGGCCGAGGCGACGGAGTGGACCAGCCGGTTCATGAAGCTGCACCGCGACCTGTGGCCCGGCTGGGAGGGCGAGGCCGAGGTGCACCAGGTGTTCAGTCCAGCAGCCTGACGTCGAACACCGGGAACTCCTCGGGCGCCGGCGCCTCCACGGTGATCCGGGTCCCGGCGTGGTCGAACGACAGCCGCCACGCGTGCAGGTGCGTCCGCCCGGTGGCGGCCTTGTCGAACAGCGGGTCGCCGACGATCGGGTGGCCGATCCACGCGAGGTGCACCCGGATCTGGTGGCGCCGGCCCGTCAACGGGTCGGCGACCACCAGGGCGCGCTGCTCGTCCTGCCACGGCACGCGCAGCTCCGTCACCGACGGATAGGTCGGGACCTGGTCGAACACCGCCTCGGCCGGCACCGACCAGACGTCACCGGACAGCGTGATCGCCTCCCGGGGCGCCGCGATCCGCACCCGGTTCTTCCGCCCGACGCTCAGCGGCAGGTCGATCGTGCCGGTCGTGGGGAGCCCGCCGGGCGCCACGACCGCCAGGTACGACTTCCGCACGGTCCGCTTGTTGAACTGCCGCGTCAGCGCCCCGTGCCCGGCGAGGTCTTTGGCGAACAGGATCACGCCGGAGGTGACCTTGTCGATGCGGTGCGCCGGGAACAGCGTCTCGCCGGCCTCGGCGGCCATCCTGACCAGATCGGACTCGTGCCGCTCGCCCATCACGGACACCCCGGCCGGCTTGTCCAGCACCAGCACCGCGTCGTCCTCGAAGAGCACGCGCTTCCGGTAGTCCGTCCACATCGCCCTAACATACGGTGGTGGAGGAGTACCGCCGCGAGCTGGAGGTCCACTGCTACCGGATGCTGGGCTCGCTGCACGAGGCCGAGGACCTGGTGCAGGAGACGTATCTGAAGGCGTGGCGGGCCCGGGACACCTTCGACGGGCGCTCGTCGGAGCGCACGTGGCTCTACCGGATCGCCACCAACGCCTGCCTGGACGCGCTGAAGGGCCGCCCGCGGCGCGCGCTGCCGGTCGACCTCGCCCCCGGTGAGGCCGAGCACTGGCTGGAGCCCGTCCCCGACGCGGTCCTGGAGCACAAGGGCCCGGAGGGTGCCCTGCTGGCGAAGGAGCGCGTGGAGCTGGCGTTCCTCGCCGCGCTGCAGCACCTCCCGCCGCGGCAGCGGGCCGTGCTCATCCTCCGCGACGTGCTCGACTGGTCGGCCGCGGAGACCGCGACGCTGCTGGAGATGACCGTCCCCGCGGTCAACAGTGCCCTGCAGCGGGCGAAGGCCCGCGTGCCCGCCCCCGCCGAGCCGGCCACCCCCGCCGATCACGAGGTCGCCCGCCGCTACGCCGAGGCGTTCCAGCGCGCCGACATCCCCGCCATGGTGCGCCTCCTGGCCGACGACGTCAGGGCCTCCATGCCGCCGTTGCGCATCTGGTACCAGGGAAGCCCGGCAGTCGAGCAGGCCCTGCGAGCCAGTCGCCCCGCCCTCGGCGAGATCCACATCCGCTGCACCACCGCCAACCACCGCCCCGCCGTCGTCGCCCACATCCGCCCGCCCGGCGAGCCCGCCTGGCAACCCTTCGGCGTCTCCGTCCTGCACGTGTCCGACGGGCGCATCACGGAGATGATCGCCTTCCACGACCCGGCCATCGTCGCCCTCTTCGACCGGTGGTAGAGACGGGCCGGTGGTAGGGGCTGCACCACCGTGGATCGGCGGGCTGGCACCGGTGTCGAAAAAGCGTGCTGCGGGCACGGTTGAGGTATGCAGTGGGCCTACGTTGTGATCTTCGTGTTGCTGGTGGGGGACTGTCTCCTGCCGTTCCTGCCGGCGGAGACGAGCGTCATCGCAGGGGGTGCGCTGGCGGCGGGTGGGCAGCTCAGGCTGCCGGTGGTGCTGGTCGCGACGGTGGCGGCGGTCGCGGCCGGGGACCTGCTGACCCATGAGGCGGCGCGGCGGGGCGGGCGCCGGCTGTTCGGCAGGTGGACGGGCAAGGGCCGGCCGCGGCGGGTCCTCACCAAGGTGAGCGGGGCGTTGCAACGGCGCGGCGGCGCGATCGTGGCGACGGGCCGGTTCGTGCCGATGGGGCGCACCGCGGTGGCGCTCGCGACCGGTTACGCGCGGTTCCCGCGTCGCAGGTTCGTGCCCGCGCTGCTGGTCGGTGCGGTGCTGTGGAGCTGCTACATGGTGTCGCTCGGGTACCTCGGCGGAAGGGTGTTCGACCAGCCGTACACGGCGGCCGGGGTGGGCAGCGCGGTGTCCATCGCAGTGACGGCGGTGTTTGCCATCCGGCAAGCGAGGGCACCAAAGAAGCAGCACGAGGGACCGAACGGAAGGATCAGCGATGAGCTTCACGGACAAGGTCGAGCACAAGGCTGAAGAGCTCAAGGGCGCCGCCAAGGAGAAGTTCGGCGATGCGACGGACAACGAGCGGCTGCAGGCCGAAGGCGCCGCCGAGCGGGCCGCCGCCAAGGCGAAGCAGGCCGGCGACCATGTCAAGGACGCCGGCGAGGACGTCAAGGACGCGTTCACGCACCGGACGAGCTGAACCTGCCACATCTCGGGGCCGCCCCGCACCACCGGGGGTGGCCCCGAAGGCTGTTCAGGACGAGGAAGCGGACAGTCCCGTGCAGATCAGCATGACCAGCCCGACGATCAGGTCGTTCGCGGTGGGGCCGCTCCACCCGTACTGCAGCACGAGCGGCGCCAGCAGCAGCCAGCCGGCGAGTCCACCGGTGACCCAGGTGAGCGCGGGTGTGGGGCGCAGCAGCCGGACCATGGTGACGATCGCGACGGCGATCCCGACGACGGCGTCGCTCCAGAAGACGTCGTAGCGGGCGGCGCCGATGTAGCCGATCGGCACCGCGGACACCACCAGCCAGACGGCGGCCAGGAACACCACGGCGAGGAACGGGGCCGGCGACGACTCCCGGCGCTCCTCGCGCTCCTGGAAGTCGGCGGTGGCCCGGACGTGGGCGGGGGTCGTGAAGTCCTGGTCGGAGATGAAGCTGGTCATCGCCAGAGACTCGCCGGGCCCAGGATGACCCGGGATCACCTCGCCGGAGTGCTCTCGTTCCAGGAGCGGTCCAGCGCCGTCACGCAGTAGGTGGCGGCGGCGTCCGGCACGGTCAGCGAACCGTCCCCGCCGCGGCGCACCGCCAGCAGCTTCGCCGAGGAGCCCCGCACCTGGTACACGGCCGAGTTGACGCCCTTGCCCTTCCAGGTGAGCGTGGTGCCGGACATCGAGACGGACGGCGGCGCGGGCACGTCGGCGGGCAGCTGCGCCATGACCGGCGGCAGCGCCGGCGTGGAGTAGAAGCTGGCGGCGTAGCGGGAGACCGATCCGAGGGTGTCGCTGCGCATGCTCTTGGCGCTGAAGTGGACGCTGCCGGTGACCTGCGGATACTTCCGGTTCAGGGCGAGCTGGCGGTCGAGCTCGCCGGGGTCGGACCAGGCACCGGACTGCCCGACGCGGTAGTCGGCCTGGCCGATCCACAGCTGCACGTCGGTGTCCTTGACGACGGCGGCCCACCAGGGCAGCAGCTTCGCGTAGTCCGCGACGTCGAACCCGATGTTCCAGTACAGCTGCGGGACGATGTAGTCGAGCCACTCCCGCTGCACCCACAGCCGCGTGTCGGCGTAGATCTCGTCGTAGGACTGCAGCCCGCGGGTCGGGGAGCCGGCCGGGTCGGTCCGGTCGTTGCGCCAGATGCCGAACGGGCTGATGCCGAACTTCACCCACGGCTTCAGCTTGCGGATCTTGTCGTGCATCTCCTGGACGAGCTTGTTGACGTTGTCGCGCCGCCAGTCCGCGCGGCTGAGGCCGTTGCCGTACTGCGCGTAGGCGGCGGCGTCCGGGTAGTCCTGCTTGCCGACCGGGTACTGGTAGAAGAAGTCGTCGAAGTGGACCCCGTCGACGTCGTACTTCTTGACGGCCTCCAGCATCGAGTCCTCGACGAACTCGCGGGCGGCCGGGATGCCCGGGTTGAAGTGCAGGCGGCTGCCGGTGGTGCCGGCCGCCGGGTAGACGACCGCCCACTCCGGATGCTTGCGCAGCGGGTGGTCGGGCGCGAGCGCGTTGATGTCGGAGCCGGCGCCGCCCGGGGCCGGCTGGCTGCCCCGGTACGGGTTGAACCAGGCGTGGAACTCCAGCCCGCGGGCGTGCGTCTCGTCGATCATCCAGCGCATCAGGTCGAAGCCGGGCGCCTTCCCCCGTACCCCCGTGATCCACTCCGACCAGGGGGCGTAGGCGGATGGCCACAGCGCGTCGCCGCTGGGTCGTACATGGACGAACACCGCATTCAGGTTGCGCTTGCCGGCGAGGTCGAGCCAGCCCAGGTACTCCGACTTGATCTGCTCGTCGGGCAGCCCCGGCCGGCTCGGCCAGTCGATGTTCTCGACCGTGGTGATCCAGATGCCGCGCAGCTCCCGCGGCGCGTTCAGCGGCACCCCGTCGCACCGCAGGTCGGTGCCGGAGCCGGTGCGGGGCCTGGACCGGTCGGCGCGGTCACCGCCGCGGCCGTCGGGCGAGGCGCTGGAGGACGTCGAGCTCACCCACACGGCCCTGACGGCGCCCACTCCGGCGACCACCGCCAGGACGATGCCGATCACGACCGGCAGCACAGGGGGGCGGCGGGGGAGGCTGTGACGCACGTCGACCAGTCTGCCGGGTGCCGAAGCCCCCATTGCAAGCGATTCAGGAACTTCTGGACGAAGAGGGGAGGGACTGCTCCTCCAGTTCCGCCATGAGCCGCGCGGTCGCCTGCTCGACCGCGGCGTCGACGAGCCGGCGCTCCGCGACGATCGTGTCGAGGCCGTCGCCGGCCACCTCCTGTGCCGCGGCGGCGACCTTGAGCTGCTGCTCGTGGCGTTTCGTGGCGGTCAGCTCGCGGCGGCGGGCGTCGCGGGCCTCGGTCCGCTCGTACGCGTTGCCGTGCGAGACCAGTTTGAGCCACACCGCCGCGCAGTCCAGGCAGACCAGCAGCGCCGCGACGCCGAGGTAGAAGAACCCGAACCCCCAGAAGTCGCTCTTGACCAGGTGCCACATCGCGGTGGTCCGGGCGCCGAAGCCCGCGCCGGCCTCCACGGACCGCCGGTTGTCGGTGCGCTGCTCGGTGATCTGCTCGTTGAGCGCGGCGACCTGCTTCGCCCGGTCGAGGCGGGCGCTCTCCTGGGTCTTCTGCAGCGCGGCCGCCTCGTCGTCCAGGCGGGTCGCCTCGGCGGTCAGCGCCCTGGACTGCCGCACGAGCGTGTCGCAGAACCCGCCGGGCGGGCAGCCGGCCCGCTGGGTGACGCCGTCGGCGCGGGAGTCGGCGAGGGCACGGTCGTACACCTCGGCGGCCTCGGCCCGCTTCGTCGCGGCGAGCTGGTGCAGGTCGGCCACGGCCTTGTCGTCAGCGGCGTCCTGCCGGCGCAGCGCGTCGACCTGCCCGGCGAACGTGGCGATCGCGCCCGACTGCTCCAGCTGGATCAGCTGGCGGTTGTGCACGGTGCCGAGGTACGCGTCGATCTCGCCCTTGTACCTGGCGAGCATGAGCGGCTCGGTGATGACGACGGCGAACAGCAGGGCGAGCAGCAGCCGGCCCGCGTACAGGCCGAACGTGCCGCGCCGCAGCAGGTGCTTCGGGTCGGGGGAGTCGAGGTTGTCGTAGCTGACCGCGACCCGCCCGACGACGGCCCGGTCGTAGGCGATCACGGCGGCCGCGACCGGCGGGCCGACCAGCCACTGCCACCACGGGTGCGTGTAGTTCGCGGTGGCGTCGACGAAGGTCGCGGCGCCGACGATCGCGTACAGGCCGTACAGCAGGATGAACACCGCGATCGAGCGGTACAGCGCGCGGTCGGTGTGGGTCCGCACGCTGGCGGGGTTCACGTTGGCGACCCGGAGGAGCAGCGAACGGTCGGCCATGCGCCTGACGGTACGCGAACATTAGTCGCGTTTAAGGGGCATTTCCTGATTCAGCTCTTTCACCAGGATCCGGCACAACTCCGGTTCGCGCACCTCCCGCTCGTCCTTGAACACCATGTAGAACGTGTCGACGAGCCCGTGCGGCCACTCGGCGAACCCGAGCCGCAGATACAGCCGCTCGGCGCCGGCGTTGTCCAGCCCGATGCCCAGCGCCAGCTGCGCGTGCCCCCGCTCGCGCACGACCTGCTCGGCGGCGCGCACCAGCGCGGTCCCGATCCGCTGGTTGCGCAACCGCTCGACGACCCGCAGCCGGTTGAGCAGCGGCACGCCCGGCAGGTGCTTGCGCAGCTCGGCCTCTTCGGCGTCCTCGAACCACACGTAGACGCAGCCCACGACCTCGCCGTGCAGCCACGCCACCAGGAGGACGCCGTTGTCCTCTGCCTGTCGTGCCATTCGCTCGGCGAAGAACGAGGCATCGCCGAACGCGGCGACCACGAGGTCGAGCTCACGCCCGATCGCGGGCCTGACCTCCAGATGGTCCGACAGCACGCAGTAATACTGCCCTGTGTTTCCGGGTCGATCCGCGGATTCTGCCCTGTCTGACGTCAACTTGAACTTCAGTCCTGGCTGAAGCGCGAATCGACTGAGGATTGCCGACGACGTATTTGCTGTGGTGAAATCCGTCAGGAATGTTCATCCACATTCTGAAGTCCAGAACGTAAGGATGCTGATGGCGGCGCCGACATCGAACGCGAAAGCTCGCCTCGCGGCGCGGCTGAAGTCGCTGCGGACCGACGTCGGCGGCGCGGGGATCACGCAGGGTCAGCTCGCCAAGGCCCTCGGCGTCAGCCCGCCGCTCATCTCCTCATGGGAGTCGCCGGGCAAGCCCGACCTGCCGCCGACCGCCCGCATCAACGCCTATGCGCGGCTGTTCTGCACCCCGCGCTCCTTCACCGCCGGCCGCGTGAAGCTCATCGGCGAGGACGACCTGGACCGCGACGAGCAGGCCCGCCGCCGCGAGCTGGAGGAGGAGCTGCTCGCCCTCCGCGACGCCGCCAACGGCACCAGCGGCGGCGCCCGCCCGGTCCGGCCCGCCGACGAGGAGCTCCGCCGCCTGCACAGCGGACCCCTGTTCTTCGCCGACGGCCGCCCCATCACCATCGCCTGCGCCCGGCTCCCACCCGAGTTCCGGCGCAACATGCCCTACGTCGACCCCGCCGAACCCGACTACACCGAGTCCTACACGTACGCCGACCTCGACACCCTCCTCGAACTGCACGGCCACCTGCGCGCCGCCAACCCGTTGAGCCAGGTCCGGGTCCGCGCCGACGACGCGCTTTCGGCCGACGACCTCACCACCCACCTCGTCGTGCTCGGCGGCGTCGACTGGAACTTCCTCACCCGCACCCTGCTCAACCGCCTCGACGTCCCCGTCACCCAGCACGACCGGCTGGGCGACGACGAGACCGGCGCCGCGTTCCAGGTCTCTGCCGGCGACGACACCCACGTCTTCGCGCCCACCCTCGTCGACGGCCAGCTCGTCGAGGACGTCGCCCACTTCTACCGCGCGCCCAACCCGTACAACCGGCTCCGCACCGTCACGATCTTCAACGGCATGTTCGCCCGCGGCACCTACGGCGCCGTGCGCTCGCTGACCGATGCAAGGTTCCGCGACCGCAACGGCGAATACCTCGCCACCCGGTTCGCTCAGCGGGACACCTTCAGCATCCTGACGACGGTCCAGATTGTCAGGGGCGAGGTCTTGACCCCGGACTGGACGGCTCCTGAGAGCCGGCTCCACGAATGGCCGCCAGAAGGTAGATAAATCCGGTCATGAACGGTGCTCTGCCGTCAGAGATGCTTTTCCATCACCCGGCATTGCTCGGGGACCCGGACTTCGCGACCGTCGACGGTCGCGATATAGAATGTGTCAAGCAGGCCATAGGGCCATTCGGTGTATCCAAGACGACGATAGAAACGCTCCGCGTCGATGTTGTCGAGGTCGAGGCCCAGCGCCATGCGGGCGCATCCTCGGTCGCGAGCGACGTTTTCCGCGGTTTGCATCAAGCGGCGCCCGATACCCTGCCTGCGCAGGTGCTCAACCACCAGGAGACGGTGCAGGACAGGCGTGCCCGGCCGGCGCTCGCGAAGCTCCGCCTCGTCCGCCTCTTCGAACGAGATGTAGACGCAGCCCACGGCCTCTGCTTCGCGCCACGCCGCGAGCAGGACTCCGCTGCCGCCGGCGAGCTGCCGCCGGCGATCTGCGACGAACGAAGCGCCACCCAGCGCTGCGACCACTCGATCCGTGTCGGTGTCCGTCGCTTGCGTCATCCGCACCTGATCAATCGGCATCCCACAATGATGCCTGCATGCGAGGTGGGTGTCTGCCCCACCGAGGGATGGGTTCCGCTGGGTGGCATCCGCGCGCTAAGGTATTCGTAGGTTCTGATCAGGCGGAGGCGCTCATTCACCAGGAAATGGTGCCCGAGGAAAATGCCAGGGCTGAAGCGCGGCATCAATGCTCTCCCCGTCCACCGCTCCGCAGATCGGTGCGGGTTGGTGCCCCGTCGGCCTGGCGATGTGTGATCTGCGGGCACGAATACGCGACCTCACCCGACGGCGGTTCTCTGGAATCTCGGGTGATTCCGGGTGAGAAGGACTGGGCCGGGCCTGTCGTGCGGCAGTTCGCTGATGCCGGCCTTCATGTCGTTGATCGATGGGTCGCGCTGGCGGGCACCGCGTCCTGGACGGAGCACGACGCGGCGGAAGAAGGTTCGGTACTCCGCCGTTCGGCTGAGCTGTGCGCTGCGCGTGATGACGCGGCGACCGGAGATGCCGACCTGTTGCTGCTGACCCAATGGCTCGTCCATGCGCCGGCCAGGTCGACGATTGTTGCGATGTTCTCCGCGGAGCGAGGACTGCGAAACCTCGATCGTCTTCAGGTTGAGGACGGCGCGGTGACCTACGCGGATCTGCATCTCGGTCCGGCCGTCGACATCGCGGTTGATCTTGCTGGTGTCCTGGCCGGCGGCGTAACCGGAAATCTCGCGTACGACCTGTTGAAGCATGCGGTCGTGAGCTTTCGCGGACGGAGGTCGGCACCGGGGCGATCGGATGCGACGGCCGACACGCCCCTGGCGCGGGCTGAGGCGCTGGCGGCGGCGCTCGGTGCCGTCACCGATGCATGGCCCGAGCACGCACCACACGTGGATCGGTTCGCCGTCCGGCAGGAGCAGCGCACCGCGACGGGCATGTGGCGGTTCGTGCTGGTCAGGTCGCGCGACATCTTCACCGTCCATGTCCCACCTGGTGAGCCGTCCTTCGACCGTATTGAGGTGCATCGGCGAGCCGGCTAGCCGGGGCATCAGACGCGGGCACGTGTTTCCAGTGTCTCGAGCCACGGCCCGGCATGCTTCCCGAGTGCCTGCACTGGGCGTTCCAGCATTGTCTGCCAGGTCTCATGGTCGCGGATCAGCTGGGTGGTATAGCCGGCCAACTGCGCCGGCAGTTCCGGAGCATGGCAGGCTGCTGCTTCCGCGACGCAACGCGCGGCAGCGGCGTGACGCCCTGCCTGCAGCTGGACCGCGAGCTGGACGAGCAAGGTCATCCGATCGCATACCACGTGCCGCCAGAAGTCGATCTGCGTCTGGATGTGCAGCCGCTCGCTGTCCAGTTCCGCCTCCATGAGGCCAGTCGCCAGAAGCTCGCCGAACTCCTGGCGTGCCGCCAGCGACGGCGAGGCGAAGGTATCCGCCCGTCGAGCGCGCTGGTGCAGGGTTGTGCCCACGGGAGTGACGCCGGCGCCGCCGAGTGTTGCCGAGGTCATGGCGAACAGCAGGTCTTCGTTGTACAGGGCGGGGAAGAACGAAACGGCTGACCGGCAGTCGATTGCCATCGCTCCGGCGCCGATCAGCGAAATGGTCGGCATGCCGGCGGTCGCGCAGGCGTGACCGACAACGGACCGGTCGTGCGCGTCCACGAATGCCCATGCCGCGATCTGTGACGCGGTCCCACTGCCTCGCCCGGCGAGCGCCTGCCGCGTGGCGTCGAGGTGGTCGCTGCCGAGCGGGTCGATGTCATCGTCCATGAAGAGCACGTGCCGCCACCCAGCGGCTCTCGCCAGGAGCATCCCTGCGTTCCGTTTCGCCGGAGTGTCCCGATGGCGATCCGCGGACCCATGATTCGACGTGGACAATGCCGCGGTCGGGTCCCACGCTTCGGGCAACGTCAGCCGCGCCGCACTGCCCGAGTCGAGCGCCGCACGGAACGCGACGCTGTCCGCCGGCGGCGCCGCCACGCCGTCCGGCGAGTCCAATACGACCAGTGGAGCCCCTGCGGCAGATGCGGTGCGGATCGCGTTGTCCACAGGCGTGGCCGGGTCGCGGCGCGGCACGATGACGGCGTCGATCTTCGGTGCCGCCACTGCCGGAGGCCTGCGTGCCGGGGCCGGGGAGGCTACGAGAACGTCGCGGATCGCCGGGCGGGGTGCTCGCGGCGCCGGCCCTCTGGTCATGATGTGGAGGCTCGCAGCGGAGTTGTTTGCGGCCACGGCTGGAGCCGGATGCCCCCACTGCAATCGCCGGCCTCGCATTCCAGCAACTGCCGCGAGCAGCCCGATCGACGCGGCAATTGTCGTGCCGCCATGAGCGATGTCCAACAGTCCGAGCACGGCGGCCTCCGCTGCGAGTTGGTTTGTCCACCACATCAGCGGGCCGCGATGTTGTCACTACGGCCGAAGGCTTCCGCCGGCGACGTGCGGGAAGTGATGATCGTCAGGAATGTGTCAATATCGGATCAAAAAGTTGGTGACAACCGCAGGTGCCTGTGGTCTCGTGTCGTCGAGGTGATGCCGTGACGCGGTTAGACTATTTGGACAGACCGATGCACAGCATGGTGACAGTCGCCGTCGCATCAGGAGGTAACACATCGTGACACAAGCGCGGGATTATTGCGCGCCGTGGCGACCAGAAAGCGATTTGAAGGCGTTCCGGGTGCGGGTTCCCGCGCAATGTGTCGAGATCGGGTTCGATGCGGGATTTCCGCCCTCCGGCCGTCCGAAATGACCACGGAGCGCCCACGTCGCGTCGTGGTGATTGCCCCGAGAGAATATCCGGCATTCGACGACGAGTTTCGGATAGCGCTCGACGAGCAGGTCGATGTCGTCGTGAGCTGGTTCGGCGAATCGAGCGTCGAAAGTGAGGCCTGCAGGCTGTCGATCCTGCATCCGCACAGCTTGGACGAGCTGGAAGACCTCGTCCGGTCGGAGGGTCTGGCAGGTCTCCACCGTGACCAGCCGACCGTCCTGTACATCACAGGGCACGGTGTGCAGGACTCTTCGCGCCGCCACTTCCTTCTGCTGCCAGGCTCCGAAGAGGCGAACCTGCGCAACACGGCGCTCGTCACGGCGGACCTCGTGGAGCGTGTCCTGTCGTCGAGTGCCGAGCAGATTCTCGTTTTTGTCGATTCCTGCCATTCGGGCGCGCTGCACGCGGAACTCGCCGAGCGACTGCGGTCGCTGCCCCTCGATCGTCGGCGTCTCAGGACACTTGCTGTCATCACGGTCGGTGACTTCGACGAGAAGCCCCGCGTCGGCGAGTTCGCCGCGGTGTTGGCCAGGCTGTATGAGCGGTTCCGCAGCCCGCAGAGCGGTTATGCGCGGCGATACCTGTCGTTTCAGGACTTCGCGGTTGAGATGGCGAATCTCTTCCAGGAAGACGACTCGCTCCTCGAGCCGTTGTGGGTGTGGCCGCGTTCGTCGCCGACCCCTGCGACCACCCGGTGTATTCCGAACCCGGGTTACCGGCCGGTCGGTCCACCTGTCGAGGCGGTCCGCCGGCAGCTCGCACAGGAGTTGTCCGCTCTGCCGTACTGGAGCTCGCGTGCCTCGGGTCGGTACTCCGACGAGCCGAGTGCCTGGTATTTCTCCGGACGCCGCGACGAGTTGCGAGTCCTGTGTGACTTCCTTGCCCGCGGGTCTGGCGTTGTCGTCGTCACCGGCGAGGCGGGCAGCGGCAAGTCCGCAATTCTGGCCCAGGTGACGGTGCTGAGCGACCCGACGTTCCGCGACGATCCGGCCTTTCACGAGGCCGTACGGAACCTCGGCGCGGATGCGGTTCCGCCGCTGGGGTCGGTGGACGTGGCCCTGTACGCGCGAAATTCCACCTTCGGCGATCTGGCTGCTCGGCTCGCCTCGTTCCTCGCCGTGGAGCCCGACACCCCCACCGACGGCACTGTCCTCGACACCATCGTCGAGCGGCTTCGCTCCGAGGACCGGACGATCTCGATCGTCATCGACGGTGTCGACGAGGCGGCGCAGCCCGAGCTGATCGTATCTGGCCTCCTGGGCCGGCTCCTGGCGGTCGCGAACGACGCAGGCGAGCCGCTCGTCCGCCTGATCGTCGGTGTCCGGTCCGACCGCCCCAGCGGTGCCGTCCTGCGCGGCGCGGGGCTGCAGGGCCTGCTCATGAAGGTGGCGGAAAACGTCCGCCCGGATGCCGTCTGGGCGCTGATCCGGACAGACTCGACGGCCGACGTCGCCCATGACATCACGGAATACGTGCAGCGGATTCTGTTGTCCGGAGAGGACTTGGACCGGCTGCCGGCAAGCCGGCTTCGGGAGACGCTCAGGACCGCCGAACTGATCGCCGAAGAAGTCAGCCCATCGTTTCTGGACGCCCGGTTCGCCGCCGCACGACTCAAGATGTCAGGCAGAAGGCCCGAAGGGTCATCCGCCGCCTTCTTCGGCCGCCTGCGCGCCGGCACCGTCTCGCTGTTGAAAGCGGACATCCGGGAAGAGTCGCAACGGCTCGACCTCGCGGTCGATCACGTGGTCGCAGTGCTCCGAGCCGTCGCCTTTTCGTTGGGAGCCGGCCTTCCATGGGCCAATGTATGGTCGACCGTCGCCGCTGCGCTCATGCCGGACACGGATGCGAAAGCCGCCGGAATCGACATCGACGCAGTCATCGCGGCGGTGCAGCACGGCCGTCTCTCGGGATATCTGGCGTCCGATGTGGAAGACGATCGCCTGGTCTACCGACCGGCGCACGCAAGAATCGGCGAGATCCTCCGTCGAAATCCGGAGCTCGTGGTGGCAACGCTTGCCGGCGCGCCACCGATGGACGATCCCTCAGCCGATCGGCACGGCCACGCCGTCGTCGCCATGGCGTTGCTGTCGCTGCTCGACGAAGGAGGCGCACTTCAGGCGCCACATGCTTACGTCAGGCGGCATCTTGTGCGGCACGCGGCTCTCGGTGGCGTCCTCAGCGACACGGTCGTTCCCCCGTGGTTTCTGCCTTGGGAATCAGGAGGCGACGTACGTCGCCTCCTGGCGCGGGCGGGGAGCGCATCGGATGCGGCCGCTCTGGAGTCCTGGGCGCTGGTCGAGTCGCTCATCGATGACGCAGACACCGCGTCCCGCGAATCCACGCTGGCATTCCAACTGAAGGCTGCGGGGCGACGCAGTGCGCTCACCGGTCTTCGTCCGATGGTTACCGCCGACTGGGTGCGTTGGCGTGACGACTTCACGAGGGTCGGCAACTGGGGATGTCCGACCTGGGCGCTGGCGACGTTGACCGGCGAGGACGGACAGTGCATCGTTGCCGCGTCAGGAGCGGACGGCGGCATCAAGCTGCTGGAGTTCGACACCGGCCGGGAACTGTGCCCGACGCTGCTGGGGCACGTCAGCCGTGTTCGGGCCTTTGCGCAGGCGAGGCGCGAGGGTGCGGACGTCCTGCTGTCCGGGGCCAACGACGCCACGGTCAGGGTCTGGCAGATCGCCACTGGCCAGCCCGTCTCCGTGCCGCTGGCGGGTCATCAGAGTCCGGTCACCGCGTTGACCGTCGTCCGTCTCGGCGACATCGACATCGTCGCGTCCGGTTCGGAAGACGGTGCGGTGCTGCTGTGGGACCTGACGGCCGGCGAACGTTTCGGCGACCCACTGGTCGCCTCCGGGCCGGCCATCCGGGCGCTCGCGGGAGGATGGGCGGACGGGGAACCCGTCGTCATCGCTGGTGCAGAGGACGGAACGATCCGCCACTGGCGTGTTTTGGAGGGCACGCAGCCGGGCGTGCCGATCGCTGCACACGCCAAGCCGATCAGGGCGATGGCGACCGTGTGGTCCGGCGGCCGCAATGTGATCGTCTCCGGTTCGGAGGACGGCACCGTCGCGATCTGGGACCTTGAAACGGGGGCGCCAGTCGGGGCTCCCTTCACGTCGCATCGCGCAGCCATCTGGAGTGTCAGCATCGTGCAGCGCGACGGCAGGCCGACGGTGCTCTCGGCGGGAGCAGATCGGGAGATCCGGGTTTGGGATCTCGAAACTCGTGTGGAGCTGACGCCTGTCTGGACAAGTCACGAGCGGGGCGTCCACGTGCTGGCGGCGGCGCTGAGAGACGGGCAGCCGGTGGTGGTCTCGGCGTCGCTGGACACCACGGTCCGTAGGTGGGACGTGCAGAATCTCCGTGAGATCGATGGTCCACTACTGGGCTCGCCGGACGTCATCAATGCCATCGACGTCGGCACGCTTGCGGGGAAGCCGGTCGTCGTGTCGGCCGGCGGCGATGCTTCCCTCCGGATACTCGACCTCGACTCAGGTGCGGCGCTCCATCGAATCGCCGTCGGGCACAGCCGTGGGGTGAACGGGTTGAGCACACGACGGCATGGCGCGTCGCTGATTGCGGTGACGGGGGCGGAGGACGGACTGGTCATTCTCACGGAGGCATTGGCCGACGGCACCGCGACGAGCAGGTCGTTCGACGGTGCCGGCGGGCCTGTGAACGCGGTCGGGACCGGCTACGTACACGATGACCTCGTTGTGATCTCTGCTCATGAGGACGGAGCCGTCCGTCTGTGGCGCGTGGCGACCGGCGATCCGTGGTGTGCGCCGATTCGGCACCATGACGGCCCCGTTCGCGCGCTTCGCGTCGTGGAGCGACCCGGCGGCACGCTGATCGTGACCGGTGGTGACGATGGCGTCGTATGTATCTGGGACGCAGCGACCGCATCGCTGACGGTGCCGCCGCTGACCGGTCACGACGACTGGATCCTGGACCTCGCAACGCTCGACATCGGCGATCGGACAGTCGTTGTTTCCGGTAGCGACGACCGGAGCATTCGTCTTTGGGATCTCGACACCGGCGAGCCGGTCGGGCCACCGCTGCGTGGGCATACGGGCTGGGTCAACGCAGTTACCGCCGGTGTGGTGGCAGGGCGGCCTGTGATCGCATCGGCGTCCGATGCCCAAGACGTCAGATTCTGGGACGTCGAAACCTCGACCGAACTCCACCGTGTCGTCGTTGGTTCTCCAGTGCTCTCGATGACCTTCAGTCCAGCTCCGGACGAAGACACGCAGATTCTGTTGATCGGCGGCATCGCCGGTACGGCGCGATTGCGCCTCGACACTGAACTGTTCGGGTCCCTCGGTACACCGTGATGACGGAGCTTCTGCGTCGGCTGGGCCAGCACTCCAGGCCACGCCGGCACATGGGCATCGAAAGGCGACCTGAGCCGCGTCAGGTTGAGATGCAGGAGTAAAAAACCGCGACTCGTGGTATGCCAGATGAACCGACGGCTTCGGAGGTGGACGGCCCATGGGCAAGGACGTCGAAACGACCGAGTTCAGCCGCGAAGACCGGATGCGGTACCGCGACAAGGTGCGTCAATGTCTCGACGCGTTCGCGCGCATGCTCTCGGACGCGCACTTCGAGGACGGCGACGGCATGAGCGGGCTCGAGATCGAGCTCAACCTCGTCGACGAGCACCACGACCCGGCCCTGCGCAACCAGCGCGTGCTCGACGCCCTCGCCGACCCGGCGTTCGTCACCGAGCTCGGCCAGTTCAACATCGAGATCAACGTGCCGCCACGCCGGCTCGCCGGTGACGGGCTCGCCGGGTTCGAGGAGCAGGTCCGCGCCAGCCTCAACGCCGCCGAGGAGCACGCCGCCGGCGTGGACACCCGGCTCGCGATGATCGGCATCCTGCCCACCCTGCGCCGGGACCAGCTCACGCCCGACGTCCTGTCGGCGAACCCGCGCTACGCACTGCTCAACGAGCAGATCTTCGCGGCCCGCGGCGAGGACCTGCTCATCGCGATCGACGGCGTCGAGCGGCTCCACGTCCGCTGCGACTCGATCGCGCCCGAGGCCGCCTGCACCAGCGTCCAGTTTCACCTGCAGGTCAGCCCGCAGCAGTTCGCCGCGCACTGGAACGCCGCCCAGGCCATCGCCGGCGTCCAGGTCGCCCTCGGTGCCAACGCGCCTTTCCTCTTCGGCAGCGAGCTGTGGCGGGAGACCCGCATCCCGCTCTTCGAGCAGGCCACCGACACCCGCGCCGAGGAGCTGAAGTCCCAGGGGGTGCGCCCCCGCGTCTGGTTCGGCGAGCGCTGGATCACCTCGATCTTCGACCTCTTCGAGGAGAACGTCCGCTACTTCCCCTCCCTGCTGCCCATCTGCGAGGACGAGGACCCGATCGCCGTCCTCGACGACGGCGGCGTCCCGAAGCTCGGCGAGCTCCGCCTGCACAACGGCACCGTGTACCGCTGGAACCGCCCCATCTACGACGTCGTCGACGGCAAGCCGCACGTCCGCGTCGAGAACCGCGTCCTCCCGGCCGGTCCGACCGTCGTGGACAGCATGGCCAACGCCGCCTTCTACTTCGGTCTCGTGCGCCGGCTCGCCGAGCAGGACCGGCCCGTCTGGACCCAGATGTCGTTCGGCGCCGCCGAGGAGAACTTCCACAACGGCGCCCGCCACGGCATCGACGCCTCCCTCTTCTGGCCCGGCCTCGGCTCCGTCCCCGTCACCGAGCTCGTGCTGCGCCGCCTCCTGCCCATGGCCCGCGAAGGCCTCGACGGCTGGGGCGTCGACCCCGCCCACCGCGACCGGCTCCTCGGCATCATCGAGCAGCGCTGCCTCACCGCCCGCAACGGCGCCTCATGGCAGGTCGACACCGTCCACCGCATCACCGGCGCCGGCCAGATCGACCGCGACGACACCATGCGCAAGCTGCTCGAGGAGTACCTTCCACGGATGCACTCCAACGTCCCCGTCCACGAGTGGTGACCGCTTCGGGCGCCGGTTCCGGCGTCGAGGCGGTCCGGGTTTCGGTCGACGGCCCGGTGGCGACGCTGACCATCGACAACCCCGGCAAGCGCAACGCGATGACCGCCGCCATGTGGCGCGCCGTGCCGGTCCTGCTGAAGGACCTGGAGGCTGACCCGGCCGTCAAGGTCCTCGTCGTCGAGGGCGCCGGCGGCACCTTCTGCGCGGGCGCCGACATCGACGACGCCGCGGCGATCGCCGCCGACGGCGAGGACAGCGTCGCCGTCCAGGCCGAGCTCGCCCTCGCCGCGTTCCCGAAGCCGACCATCGCCCGCATCGACGGCTTCTGCGTCGGCGGCGGCTGCCAGCTCGCCGTCGCCTGCGACCTGCGCTTCGCCGCCGCCGACAGCCGCTTCGGGATCACGCCCGCCAAGCTCGGCATCGTCTACCCCCGCTCGACGACCCGCCGCCTGGCCGACCTCGTCGGCCCTTCCCGCGCGAAGCTGCTCCTCTTCACCGCCGACCTGATCGACGCCCCGGCCGCCTTCGCCATCGGCCTCATCGACGCCGTCGTCGCTCCGGACGCGTTGGCGGCGTCGGTACGGGACACCGCCGCCACCATCACCACCCGCTCCCAGCTGAGCGTCCGCGCGGCCAAGGCGTTCATCGACGGCCGGGAAGGCCCCGCCCGGCAGGACCCCGCCGAGGTGGCGGAGGGCCTGGCCGCCTTCAGAGACCGCCGCCCCCCGACCTGGCCCTCCGACTACCCGGCGTAGCCTCCCTGTGCCGCTCGGTGCCCCAGGCATTCGTATTGCGGGCAGGCTAAACTACGGACAGCGACGACGCCGGAGATCAATTTCCTGTCGTGGGCTAAGGTCCTGGAGGAAGCGGAACCCAGGGCACGCGACCTCGGGCGGTGGCCTCGTCGGTGACGGGCCGGGCGTCCAGTGGGGCGGCCAGCAGGGTGCCGAGCTGCCGGGTGAGCGCGTCGAGCCGCCGGGCGGGCGCCGTGCCGGCGATCGGGATCCGGTGTGGGGACGGCTTGTGAGAGGCGCCGGTGTAGCCCGGGTATCAGGCCTTGCGGAACACCCAGACCCGCATCAGCACGAACCGGAGCACGGTCGCGGCCAGGTTGGCCAGGACGAGGACGGCCACCTCCAGCAGGTGCGGGTGTGCTGGCGCCACCGCGTCCAGCGCGACCAGCGAGCCCGACGTCAGCGCGAGGCCGAGGGCGAACAGCAGTAGGCCCTGTGCCTGGTGCCGGCCGGCGTGGGCGGTGCCCCGCACGGCGAAGGTCAGCCGCCGGTTGAGTGCGGTGTTGCCGACCGCGGTGATCAGCAGGGCCGCGAAGTTGGCCGCCTGCGCGCCCGCCGCGGGGCGCAGGAGCGCGAACAGCAGCAGGTACGCGACCGTCGACAGCACCCCGACGCCGGCGAAGCGCAGCAGCTGCGACGGCATCGACGCCGGCACGCCCGCGGCGGCGAGCGGCTCCCGGCCGAAGCGGGAGCGCAGCGACTGCAGCGGCAGCGAGCCGTCGACCAGGCCGCGGGCGAGGCGGGCGATGCCACGGAGGTCGGCGAGCGCGGTGGCGACGATGTCGACGCGGCTGTCGGGGTCGTCGATCCAGTCGACCGGCACCTCGTGGATGCGCAGCCCGGCCCGCTGCGCGAGCACGAGCAGCTCGGTGTCGAAGAACCAGCCGGTGTCCTCCACCAGCGGCAGGAGCTGTTCGGCGACGTCCTTGCGGATCGCCTTGAACCCGCACTGCGCGTCGGAGAAGCCGACCTGCAACGTGCCGCGGAGGAGGATGTTGTACGAGCGGGAGATGAACTGCCGCTTCGCGCCGCGGACCACACGGGAGCCGCGGGCCAGCCGCGTGCCGATCGAGACGTCGGAGTGGCCCGACAGCAGCGGGGCGACCAGCGGCAGGACCGCGTTGAGGTCGGTGCTCAGGTCCACGTCCATGTACGCGAGGACCGGCGCGTCGGAGGCGTCCCACGCGGCCCGCAGGGCCCGCCCGCGACCCTTCTCGGTCAGGTGCACCACCTCGACGCCGGCCAGCTCGCCGGCAAGGGTGGTGGCGACCGCGAGCGTCCCGTCGGTGCTGGCGTTGTCGGCGACGGTGATCCGGAAGGGGTACGGGAACGTCGCGCTGAGGTGGGCGTGCAGCCGGCGCACGCACGGGCCGAGGTCGCGCTCCTCGTTGTACACGGGGACGACGACGTCGAGGACCGCGCTGGCGGCGGTGACGTCGGTGGTTGCTGCGCGCGGGAGCGTCGTTGTCGTCATGCCAACCAAGTTCGGCTCCGTTGCTTCCGGCAGGTTGTGGCGATCCTGTACCCCACCTGTGAAAGCGAGCCGGCACCCCGGCTGCGAAGAGGGCCGCCCCGGAAACGGGACGGCCCTCGTGGACGGGAGGCGTGGTCAGGACAGGTCGTACACCGTGACGCCGCCGACCGTCTGCGCCGTGTAATTGGCGGCCACCCACGCGGCGATCTCCGCGCTGACGCTGCTGCCGCCGTTGCTGCGCCCGCCGACGCCGGCACCGCCGATGAAGTAGTGGATCTGGCCGTCGGCGACGTACTGCTGGAACTGTGCGAGGCTCGGCGCCGGGTCGCTGCCGTTGAAGCCGCCGATCGCCATCACGGGAAGCTCGGTCGCCAGCTGGTACCCGGAGGCGCTGTTGGACCCGACGGCCGCACCGACCCACGTGTACTTGGCCGCGTCCTCCCGCAGCAGCGCGACCAGCTCCGCGCTGGGCGTCGTGGCGTTGAGCAGCCCACCCATGCCGCCCCCGCCCATGCCGCCACGCTGGCCCGCACCGCCGCCGCCGGGAAAGCCGCCGCCAGTGCCGGCGGGACCGGGGAAGGTGCCGGTGCCTCCTGGGAAGCCGCCGTTCCGGGAAGGGCCGCCGCCCGTACCGCCGCGGCCGCCGCCGCCCGGGAAGGAGCCTCCGGCGACCGCCGGACCCGCCGTGACGATGGAGCCGGAGTGCGGGGTGGCGATCGTGTTCAACGAGTAGGCGACCGGCCCGCCGAGCACCGCGAAGAGCGCCGCCGCGGCCGCCGCGAGCGAGACCCGCCGCCCGATCCCGCGGCCGAGCTGCTGGCTGACCAGCAGGCCCGCCGCGCCCGCCGCGCCCGCCGCGCCGGCCAGCAGGACCGCGACCTTCAGCCACGGCTGGAAACCGGTGGCGCGGGCGAGCAGCACGTAGGACCAGATCGCGCTGACCGCGACCGCCGAGGAGAGGGTGAGCAGCGCGTACACGTTGCCGCGGCGGCGCCACAGCGTGGCCGTGCCCATCGCGACCAGCGCGCCGATCGCCGGCGCCAGGGCCACGGTGTAGTAGTCGTGGAAGATGCCCTGCATGGTGCTGAAGACGACGGCGGTCACCACCAGCCAGCCGCCCCACAGCACGTAGGCGGCCTTCCGCGTCGACCAGACCAGGCCCGCGACCAGGAAGATCAGCGCCGCCGGCAGCAGCCACGACGCCTGCCCGCCGGTCTGCCCGTCGAAGAGCCGCGACCAGCCCGTCTCGCCCCAGCGGCCACCGTTGGCGCCGCCCCCGCCGCCGACGCTGCCGGTCTCGTTGCCCGTGATGCGGCCGAGGCCGTTGTACCCGAGGGTCAGCTCCAGGATCGAGTTGTTCTGCGACCCGCCGACGTACGGCCGCCACGACGCCGGGATCAGCTCGACGGTCGCCACCCACCAGCCGGCGGACACGACCACCGCCGCGCCCGCGACCAGCAGCTGCACGAGGCGCCGCCCCCAGCCGGTCGGCGCGAACAGCAGGTACGCCAGCGCGAACGCCGGCACCACCAGCAGCGCCTGGAGCATCTTGGTCAGGAAGCCGAGGCCGACGCTGCCGCCGGCGAACACCAGCCACCAGGTGCTGCCCCGCTCCAGCGCGCGGACCATGCCGTACACGCCGGCGACGAGCAGCAGCATGAGCAGGGCGTCAGGATTGTTGAACCGGAACATCAGCGCCGCGATCGGCGTCGTGGCGAGCACCGCCCCGGCCAGCAGCCCGGCCGCCGGGCCGTGCCAGCGCCGCACCGTCGCGTACAGCAGCCAGACCGTCGCCACCCCGATCAGCGCCTGCGGCACGAGGATGCTCCAGGAGCTGAGCCCGAAGACGCGCACCGACAGTCCCGTGACCCACAGCGCGCCGGGCGTCTTGTCGACCGTGATGAAGTTCGACGCGTCGGACGAGCCGAAGAACCACGCCTTCCAGCTCTCGCCGCCCGCCTGCGCCGCCGCCGCGTAGAAGGCGTTGCCCCAACCCGATGCGCTGAGGTTCCACACGTACGCCACCAGCGTGCCGACCAGGAGCACCCCCAACGCCGGCCGGGCCCAGACCGGATCCCGGGGCGGCGGCGTCTGCGGGGGCGTGTCGGCAATGTCAGCGGGGCGGACCAGCGTCGTCGTCATGTTCCCGAGACTGCGGCCCGCCCCTGCCAGCACCTTGGGCCCCACCTGTGCGCCACCTGTGAGTCCCGGTCGACCGTGGCGGACCGGTCCACCGTGGCGGACCGGTCAGCGGGACGGGGCGGTCAGCGGGTCGGGGGAACGGGGATCCAGGTCCAGGTGGCGGAGGGGCCGGGGGTGGTGGCGAAGTCGTACCGGACGGTGTCGCGGCCCAGGGCGACCAGGCTGGCGGAGCCGGAGCCGTACTCCAGGCCGTCCACCTCGTGGCGCACGAGCAGCGTGCGCGGAGCGGCGCCGGTGAACGCGCCGCCCGCGAGCAGCGGCACCCAGTCGCCCCAGGCCTCGCGGGTCGGGGTGTCCGGGTCGAGGGGAGGGGTGGCGGCGGCGTGGAGCGGGGCGAAGTCGTTGACGTCGACGCCCTGGTTGACGATCACGTGGTCGCCCGGGGGCAGGGTGTGCGTGGTGAGGTCGGTGCCGTTCCAGGACAGGACGGTGACCTCGGCGGGCGTCGCCCGCACCAGGTGGAAGGCGTCGAAACCGGAGAGGTCCTGCGGCAGGGGGGTCAGCGGGAGGGCGCCGCGGGTCGGGCGGTCGCCGAGGGGCGGCAGGGGCGGGAAGCCGTTCAGCAGCGCGGTGACGGCCGGGGCGGCGGGGTCGACCGCGAGCCAGGTGCCGCCGCCGGTGCTGTCGCGTCCGCCCCAGAAGCCGGGCCAGTGCTCGGCGGGCGGCTCCCAGGGGCGGGCGAGGTACTCGTCGCGGACCGCGGCCAGCAGGACGGGGAAGGTGGCGGCGGGGTCGAAGCGGAGGAGCACGGTGCACATGCGGGAAAAGGTTATGCCTGTCCGAGTTGCGGCACCCGTGCGGCCAGCCAGTCGGCGAACTCGTCGGCGGGCAGGGGCTTGGAGATGAAGTAGCCCTGGACCAGGTTGCAGCCCTCCGTGCGCAGGTGGTGGAGGGTCTGCTCGTCCTCGACGCCCTCGGCGACGACCTCCAGGTCCAGGGCGTGCCCGAGCTGGACGGCGGAGCGGACGACGGCACGGTCGCGGTGGTCGACGGCGATGCGCTGCACGAAGGACTTGTCGATCTTCATCTCGTGGATGGGGAGCTCGCGGAGGCGGCCGAGGGAGGAATACCCGGTGCCGAAGTCGTCGATGGCGAGCTTGACGCCGAGGGCGTGCAGGCGGTCGAGCGTGACGAGGCTGTCGGCCGGGTCGTCCATGATGCTGCTCTCGGTGATCTCCAGGGTCAGCGCGCTCGCCGGTACACCCGCCTGACCCAGCAGCCGGGCGACGATGTCGGGCAGGTCGGCCTCCTGCAGGCTGTTGGGCGACAGGTTGACGGCGACGTGCATGTCGTGCCCCATCCGCCGCCACGAGGCGCAGCGGCGCAGCGCGACCTCCAGCACGTGCAGGGTCAGGGGCCGGATCAGGCCGGACGTCTCGGCGAGGGGGATGAACTCGTCGGGCGGGACGAAGCCGTGCGCGGGATGGTGCCAGCGGGCGAGGGCCTCGGCGCCGCGGACGATGCCGGTGGCGGTCTCCAGCTTCGGCTGGAAGACGACGACGAGGTCGTGCCGCTGGATGGCCTCGCGCAGGTCGGCGACCATGGCGAGGCGCCGGGGGCTGTTGCGGTCGTCGTCGGGCTGGTAGACGCGCACCCCGGTGCGGGTGGTCTTCGCGACGTACATGGCGACGTCGGCGCGCTGGATGAGGGTCTTCGCGTCGTGGCCGTGCTCGGGGGCGAGCGCGATGCCGATGCTGACGCGGGCGTTGAGGCGCAGGTGGCCGATCGCGATCGGTTGCTCCATGGCGGCGGCGAGGTCGTCGCCGATCGCGACGGCGACCTCGCGGGTGCGGATGCCGGGCAGCAGGACGGCGAACTCGTCGCCGCCGAAGCGGGCGACGGTGCCGCGGTCGCCGAGGCGGCCCTGCAGGCGGTCGCCGACCTGCCGCAGGAGCGTGTCGCCGATGTCGTGGCCGAGCGCGTCGTTGACGTCCTTGAAGCGGTCGAGGTCCATGAGCAGCATCGCGACCGGGGTGCCCTGGGCGCGCAGCGCGTCGGTGAGCGACTGGAAGCGCTGCCGGTTGGGCAGGCCGGTGAGCGGGTCGTACAGCGCCAGGTGCTCCTTCTCCGCGACCTCCCGGCGCAGCTCGTCGAGGAGCCGGGCCTTGGCGAGCGAGAGGCTGGCGTGGTTGGCGAGCGCCTGGAAGAGGCGGACGTGATGCTCGCCGAAGGTCGGGATGTCGGGGAGGCTGTCGGCGACGAACAGCACGCCGGTCGCGCCGTCGTTGAGCGGCACGGGCACCGCGATGCCGTCGACGATGGAGCCGACGACGCGGCTGCCCTTGGCGACCAGGACGGGGGTGCCGGCGCGGGCGGGCTGCCACCACGCGGTCTCCGGCAGGGCGTCGATGACGGTCGTGTCGAGCTGGTGCCGGCCGTGCATGCGCATCCGGATCTGGGAGCCGTCGGCGCCCGGGATGATCAGCTCGGCCCGCTCGGCGCGAAGCTGGTCGCGGGCCTGTTCGAGCACGATGCGGGCGACGCCGCCGGTGTCCAGGACGCCGTCGACGGCGCGGGTGAAGGCGTAGAGCTCTTCGACCTGCTCGTGGCCCTGGCTCTGGCTGACGTAGGAGCGGTAGGCCCGGTACGTGACCGCGGAGACGATCGCGAGCAGGGCGATCGCCCGGGGGTCGCGGTCGATGGCGAGGGTGCTGATCAGGCCGATGCTGGTGGTGATCGCCACGAGCGGCAGGCCCTGCAGGGCGCTCGGCAGGCGTTTCCACTCGCTGGGGTCGTCGTGCAGCGCGATCACGGCGGTGACCAGCACCGCGGCGACGACGTCGGACATGAGCATGACGAGCAGCACGTACAGCCACTGCATCGGGCCGACGTCGGGCAGGGTGGGGCCGGTGAGGGCGCGCAGCATCACGGACGCCGCGGTGGTCTGCACGCCGAGGAGGGCGACGTTGAAGCCGAGCTTGACGCCGCGCTGGCCACGCAGGATCACCAGGCCGAGGCCGCCGCCGAGGAGCCGGACGGTGAGCAGCAGGGTCGGGTCGACCGAGAGCAGCCCGAGGACCATCGGGATCTCGCTGAGGCTCATCGCGTGGCCGCCGCGGCGGACCCGGATGTGCACCGCGAACCCCTCGGTGACCGCGAACGCGACGGCGAGCAGGATCAGCGGCAGGGCATCGGGGGACGCCGGAAGCCCGCCGTGGTGGATGCGCAGACCGTGGGCCACGACGGTGGCGACGCCCAGCCACAGGCTGAGCGCCGCCACCCGTGCGTCCGGGCGCGTCCACGCGCGTGCTTTCTTCATGACCGTCCCGGAATCGCCCTTTTCATGAGGGTTACTGCCAGATGGAGCTTGACCAGTAGCTTCCACTCCAAGTTCGGCCGCTCCAGGTGCTACCTGACCAAGTTCGGCCACTCCATGTGCGGCCGTCCCACACGGCGCTGCTCCAGGTGCGCCCGCTCCAGGTGCGCCCGGACCAGCTGGTGCCGGACCAGCCGACCGCGACCCAGCTGCGGCCGGTCGTGGCCGTGCCGCTCAGCGACGTGCCGGTCCAGGTCGCGCCGTTCCAGGTGCCGCCGGTCCACGCGGTGCCGGCGGTCGATGCCTTCGCCCACGTCGACGGCGTCCAGGCCCGGCCCATGATGTCCGTCTCGCCGGTCAGCTCGGTGCCGGTGACCGGGTCCGCCACGTGCGCGGAGCCGCGGGAGGACTCCAGCGTGCCGGTGCCGGTCGACGCCGCCCACGTCTGCGTGGCGGCGGGCGTCGGCGCCTCGATCGCCTTCTTGATGTTGAGCTGGCCGGAGCCGCGGCCCAGCACGTCGCCGGCGGTCATCGCGTCGGTGGTGCTGACGAGCAGCTTCTTGACCTGGTCGGGCGTGAGGTTCGGGCGCTGCTGCAGCAGCAGCGCCGCGGCGCCGGACGTGATGGCCGCGGCCTGCGAGCTGCCGCTGCCCCGGAAGTACCGTCCGGTCGTGTCGCCCGGCACGAGCCCCGTCGGGTAGTTGACGTCGACGTAGGAGCCCGGGTCGCGCAGGCCGACGATCGAGCGGCCGGGCGCGGTCAGGTCGGCGGAGCGGGTGGTGTTGCCGCGGGTGCTGAAGTCCGCGAGGACGTCGTCGGAGCGGGACTCGGTGCCCTTCGAGTCGGCGGCGCCGACCGCGATGACGTACGGGTTGGCCGCCGGCATCGACAGCGCGGTGCGGGTCTTGCCGTCGTTGCCGGCGGAGACCACGACCGTGATGCCCTTCTTCCAGGCCGCCTCGACCGCGTGCGACAGCGGGTCGAGCTTCTCGTCCTGGTAGCTGTCGGTGCCGAACGACAGGTTCAGCACCTTGATGTTCAGGCCGGGGTCGTTGCGGTGCGTGACGACCCAGTCGATCCCGGCGATGACCTGCGAGACGTCGGTGGCGCCGTCGGCGGTGGCGACCTTGACGCTGATCAGCGTCGAGGTGGGCGCCATGCCGGTGAAGTTGGTCGGCGAGTCGACGGTCATGAAGTTGGTGCCCGGGTCGCGGGCGGCGATCAGGCCGGCCATGTGGGTGCCGTGCCCGAACGTGTCGGCGTAGCGCAGGTTGGGCGACTGCGACTCGAACGACAGGTCCGGCCCGTTGACGATCCGGCCCGGGTCGTTGAGCCCGGTGACCTGCGAGACGCCGGAGTCGATCAGGGCGATGCCGACGCCGGCGCCGCCGATCGGGCGGCCGCTGGAGTCGGTCTTCTTCCACACGTCCAGCGCGCCGGTCGCGCGCACGACGCTGAACATCGAGTTGGCGTCGCCGTCGGCGCGCCATCGTTCGGCCTGGAGTGCCACCTCACCGTCGAGGGTCACGGACCGCACGCCGGGGGCGGCCCTCAGGGCGGACAGTTGCGTGTCCGGTATCTCGGCCGCGAAGCTCTCCACGATCGACAGCGCCCGGCCGACCTTCCCGCCGGCGCGGTCGACCGCCCGGGCTGCCGCGTCGGCGTCGTCGTAGGCGACGATCACCCGGGTCAGCTGGTCGGCGGCCGATGCCGCCGGTGGTGCCGAGGCCGCCGGCGCGCCCGGTGCGGCCACGCCGGCGATCGTGATGATCGCTGCCGCGGCGGCTCCCAGTGCGCTCCGGTTTCTGCTTGGCATTCGGTCCCCTTCCATGGGTCGACGACTCGCCGTGATCCATGGTTGAGCAGCCGGTAGCGTGGCGTTGTCACCAGGTCGGACACTCTTCGCTGATCAAGCCTCACGCAGCGTGGTGTCGGTCACGCTGCTCCAGGTGCGGCCTCCAGGTGCGGCCTTCAGGTCAGGTCGAAGATCATGCAGCTCGACGTGGCGTGGGCGACCATGCCGCCGCGGGCGTCGGTGATCACCGCCTGGGCGAGGGCGGTCCGCCGGCCCTTCGACAGCACGGTGCCCTCACAGGTCAGGGTGCCGGACGCGATCGACGCGGGGCGCAGGAACTTCGTGCTGAGGTCGAGGGAGGTGTACCCGACGCCGGCCGGCAGCGTCGAGTGCACGGCGCAGGCGGCGGCCGTGTCGAGCAGCGTCGCGAGGACCCCGCCGTGGATGCTGCCGAGCGGGTTGTAGTGGAACTCCTGCGGTTCGAGGGTCACGACGACCCGGCCCAGCTCCGCCTCGATCCGCCCGGCACCCATGAGGTGCGTGATCGGCGGCGCCGGCAGCTCGCCGCGGGCCATCGCCCGCAGCAGCTCCAGGCCGCTGCGCCGGCCGAGCTCGGCCGCGTTGAGCATCGGGTCGGACCACGTGAACGTGCGGCTACGGACCTCGTCCTGAGTCTGCGTCATGGATGCAGCCTGTCGGGCGAGAGCTGGATCTGTCAACCAGACTCAGGTGCGGGTTAGCCTGACGGGATGAGACCTGCGGCACTGGACTGGTCGGTCGACAACTGCACCATCGGCGCGGCGATGGCGATCCTCGGTGAGAAGTGGACCGTCGTCGTGCTGCGCGAGGTCTTCAACGGCATCCACCGCTTCGACGACATGCGGGAGCGCACCGGCATCCCGCGGCAGGTGCTGACCAACCGCCTCGGCATGCTCGTCGACAACGGCGTGCTGCGCCGGGTGCCGTACCGGGAGCCCGGCTCGCGGGTCCGCGACGAGTACCGGCTCACCGAGAAGGGCTTCGACCTGTATCCGCTGCTCGTCGCCGTGCTGGAGTGGGGCGACCGGTACCTGGCCGGGCCGGAGGGGCCGCCGCTGGAGACGGTCCACCGCGGCTGCGGCGCGCCCGTGCACGCCGTGCTGGTCTGCGAGTCCGGCCACGCCCAGGTCCCGCCGCGCGACGTCGTGCCCCGCCCCGGCCGCGGTGCCCGCCGCCGGCTCGCGGTCGCCGACGCCTGACGGTCTCCGGCTCGCGGTCACCGAAGCTTGACGGCCGCCGGCTCGCGTTCACCGAAGCTTGACGGCCTCCAGGGAGGACGCCCAGAGGCGGGCGGCCCGCGCCGGTGAGGTGGAGCGGGGCGTCGCGGCGAAGGGCTGCCGCAGGAAGTAGTAGCCGCCGGGCACGAGTGCCTCCGCGGGCGCGCCGGCCAGCCACAGCAGGGTGTCGGCGGCCTTCTGCGGGGAGCTGAACAGGACCGGGATCAGCTTGCCGAGCATGAAGAGCGGGCTGGTGGTGGCGAACCGGCTCCGCACGAGACCCGGGAAGAACGCCACGGGCAGGACGCCGCGTGCGGTCCAGCGCCGGGCCGCCTCCAGGGTGAACAGGATGTTCGCCTGCTTCGAGGAGCCGTAGGCGAGCCACCGGCTGCGGTGCCAGAGTGAGGCGCGCAGCGGCCGGTCGACGTCCAGCACGCCCCAGGCCTCGGCGAGGGACGCGGTCGTGATCAGCCGGGCGGGGTCCCGCAACCGGTCGAGCAGCAGGTGGGCCAGCTCGAACCCGGCCAGGTGGTTGACCTGCAGGCAGGTGGGGCCGCGGAAGAGGCCGCCGGCGTTGTTCACCAGGACGTCGATGCGGTCGCAGGCGGCGCGGACCTCGGCGGCCGCGGACCGCACCTGGGCCGGGTCGGCGAAGTCCGCCCGCACGGCCACCGGGTCGGCGGCGCCGGCCTCGCGCACGGCGTCGAGGGCGGCGGCCAGGCGTTGCTCGTTCCGGCCGAGGAGGATCAGGTGGTCGCCGGCGGCGGCGAACCCCTTCGCGGCGGCGAGGCCGATCCCCGCGCTCGCCCCCGTGACGACGACGGTGCGGGTCACGGCTTGGCGCGGACGTGGACGGCGGCGGTCTGCACCAGCCATGCCGACACGGCGACCAGGGCGGCCCGCTCCATCAGGCCGGTGAAGAGACCCCGGCCCAGGAACAGGATGCCGATCGCGGACAGGATCAGCGGCGGGAACGCCAGGAGCACCCCGAGCCGCCCCGTACGGCGCAGCGTCGAGTGATCGGGCTGGGTGGCGTACACCAGAATCGCCAGCGCGAGGAGCAGCAGCGCGCCGATCGCGCCGGCGGCGTGGACCAGGTCCCGCGGCTGGGGCGACTCATACGGCGGCAGCGGGCACCCCGGGGAGCAGGTCACCGCGCCCGCGACGGCGGCCAGAGGCGCGGCCAGGGCGATCGCCGCCGCGGCGAGCCCCGCCGGCACCAGGGCGGCGACGCGCCCGGGCACGAACGGGAGCGCGACGAGGGCGTGGCGGGCGGTGTGCCGGGCCGGCACCGCCAGGAACGCCAGCGACGCCGCCAGGAGCAGCATGCTGACCCGGTAGAGCGTCGGGTGGGGCGCGCCGGCGACGCCGGACTCGCTCACATAGCGCCACGGCGCCGAGCCGGCCACGGCGAAGGCGAGCCCGATCGCGCCGGTCGCCGCGGTGACGGTGGCGGCACCGGCGCACCAGCGGCGGGGGGAGAGCACCCGTCCAGGGTACCCAGGCGGCCCGGTTCCATAGCATCGCCGCATACCCGCCCCCCGTATATGATGATCGACCGGCACGTTTCGCAGATGTGTCGATCTGCGAAAACGGTGAGGCTCGATGGCTTTGGGGTCTTCTCCCCATCCGGCGGAGGTCCTACCGTCTGCATATGGATCTGGAGCTGCGGCACCTGCGGGTCGTGTGCGCGATCGCGGATGCCGGCAGTGTCACGAAGGCGGCCTCCGTGCTGGGCCTCGCCCAGCCGGCGTTGACCGCGCAGTTGCAGCGCATCGAGCGGGCGCTCGGCGGGCTGCTGTTCGAGCGGGACCGGCGGGGGGCCCGCGCGACACCGCTGGGTGAGCTGGTGCTGGCGCGGGCCAGGGTGCTGCTGCCGGCCGTCAAGGGGCTCCAGGACGAGGCGACCCGGCTGGCCAGCACGACGGACCGCGCCGGGCGGTACCGGATCGGTGCGGTCAACGGCCCGATCCTCGGCGGCCTGGTGCACCGCATCAGCAGCAACCATCCGGGTGCCCAGGTCAGCACGCACGCGTCGTGGTCCGCCGCCGAGCTGGGCGACCAGGTGCTCGCCGGCAAGCTGGACTTCGTCCTGGTCGGCGCCTGCGGCGACGCGCCCCCGGCGACCGACAACGGGCTCGCCTGGCGGGCCGTGGCCGCCGACCCGGTGTTCCTGCTGCTGCCGGAGGGGCACCGGCTCGCCGACCGCGACGAGGTCGACCTGGCCGAGCTCGCCGACGCCCAGTGGGTCGCCGCGCCCGGCGACGGCTGCTTCTCCTCCTGCCACGCGGCGGCCTGCGCCAGGGCCGGGTTCACGCCCCGGGTCCTGTTCGAGACGGAGGTCCGCGGCGCGATCGACCTCATCGAGTCCGGCGACGCGGTCGGCCTGTGCCAGGCGACGCTGCGGCCGATGGCGGGCCTGGCCGCGGTGCCGATCGCGGGCGCGCCGCTGCACTGGCGGCAGATGCTCGGCTGGCTGCCCGACGGGCCCGCCGCCGACGTGGCGGGGCAGGTCTGGGCGTATGCGATCGAGGCCTACGCCGACGCCGTGCGCAAGAACGACCGCTACACGGCCTGGCTGGGGCGCCACCCCGACAGAAGAGGGCTGGCCCTGTAGCAGGACCAGCCCTCGCTGTGCTCAGTTCGCGCGGTTACCCGGTGAACGTGGCGGTGATCTGGGTGAACTGCCAGTTGTTCTGGGCGATGCCGCTGCAGTTGGAGACGACGCCGCCGCCGGGGCAGGGGCGGTCGCGGTTGACGGACCAGAAGGCGAGCCGGGCGAGGTGCTTGGACTGGGCCCAGTCGCGGATCTGCTGCCAGTACGCGACCGACGTCAGCTCCTGCTGGTCGGACAGGCCGTTCATGCCGGAGATGCCCATGTGCCGGTAGGCCTGGTCGTCGGTCCAGCCGAACGCGGTCTTGAGCATGGTTTT